>WRIP01000043.1 GCA_009782665.1 Oscillospiraceae bacterium | reverse complement strand
CTTCCGGCTGTCCCTACACCACCTTGGAATTCAGCGGCTTCATCGGTGATGATATCACCATATAGGTTTGGCAGCACCACTACTTGGAAATCTCTTCTGCGTTTTTCGTCGATGAGTTTTGCTGTCATGATATCGGCATACCAATCATCAGTCACAATATCGGGATACTCCTTGCCGATTTCTCTGCAAAGATTGAGAAACTTACCGTCGGTCTTCTTAATTATGTTCGCTTTAGTTACGATTGATACTCTGGTTCGACCATTGGCCTTGGCATACTCATATGCCAATCGGGCAATACGTTTGGTCCCTTCGTCGGTGGTTACGGTAAAATCTACCGCAAAACCATCAAAGTCTATTCCTTTTGATCCGATGGCATAGGCCCCTTCGGTGTTCTCACGGAAGAAGACCCAGTCAATTCCCTGACTGCTGACCTTGACCGGACGCATGTTGGCAAACAGATCGAGTTCTCGTCTCATAGCTACATTGGCACTCTCAATATTTGGCAATCCGTAACTGCTGTCGGGTGTTGTAGTTGGACCCTTCAGCACAACGTGACAAGCTTTGAGTTGCTCGAGTACATCCGGGGGGATAGCGGTTCCGGCCGCTATTCGATTCTCAAGGGTTAAGCCCTCGATATTCCTAATCTCTATTTTGTTTGCAGATATTTCGCTTTCCAGCAGATAGCGCAGGATACGTTCACTTTCAGCAGTAATAACCGGACCGATACCGTCTCCACCGCAGATACCGATGATGATTGTATCGATGGCAGTGTAATCAATGAAGTCTTGTTCACTCTTCATCTTTTGGTTGCGTTCAAATTGGTGTTTCATAAGGTCGATGAACTGCGAAGCCGCATGCTCGTACTGTGTTGATGAATCCATCTGTTCTCCTATACTATATATTTAGTCTTGATTATCCATGTTGGCAAAATATGTAAAAAATAAATCTCATAATATAGTCCGGTCCATGGCAAAACAGTGAAGATTACACTGTACCAGTGATTAACCCCGGAACGGTCAGCGAGTCTTCTTGTTGCGTATATTCGCTCTTAAGCTAATTAGTACCTCATCTAGTTCCAACGGTTTACCTAAATGCCCGTTCATACCGGCTGCTAGACATTTCTCCACATCCTCCTTGAACACATTCGCGGTCATGGCAATAATGGGAATCTGTTTGGCTTGAGGTTTATCGAGTGCACGAATTGCGCGAGTAGCATCATAACCGTCCATTTCAGGCATCTGTATATCCATGAAGATCATATCATATTTATCAGCTGCTGCTTCAAACATCGTATATGCTTCGAGACCGTTTTCTGCCGTCTCGATGTTTAGTCCGGTATCTGCTAGTAATGCTATGACTATCTCGCGATTTATTTCGACATCCTCCGCTAACAGTACGGTATATGCAGAAAAGTCATCGATTTCAATCTCGGTTTCCTGTTCGCTGTCATCACCAAAGCATTCATTGATGACATCGATAATGGTGGTTTTAAGTAAAGGTTTTGGTAAAAACCGATGAATTCCGGGATCCGCTGCTTCCGCTTTTATCTCCTCCCAATCGGTTGAAGAGAATATTATGACTACTGAATGATGATCCAGTGTTTTATCTATCTTATTGGCCAGTTCAATCCCGTTTATACCCGGCAATCGCCAGTCAATGAAGTACATATCATATATATTGCCTTCATCAAACATCTTGATCGCTTGTTCACCACTAGCGGCTACATCACATTCTATCTGAAGTTCCTCGAACAATAGGGTAAAGAAATCTCGTATGTCAGCATCATCATCTACCGCGAGTATACGCAGATTAGTCCAGTCAACATTGCTGTCAAACAAACGAGGATTCTCTTCCTGCCCTTTTTTCATATGAGCGGTAAAGACGAATTCGGTCCCTTTACCCGGCTCAGACCGGGCCCATATATTTCCACCCATCAGCTCTACAATGCGTTTGGAGATAACCAACCCTAAACCGGTTCCTCCATATTTTCGGGATGTGCCGGATTCTGCTTGTTCAAATGGCTGGAACAGTTTTACTATCTGATCAGGGTTGATACCGATGCCGGTATCCTTGACACTGACTCGGAGTTCATACCCAACGCTATCCGTGTCTGTTTTCGGTTGGGTCTGGGATACTATCTCAATGTCCACCGAAATCGTACCTTCATCGGGGGTGAACTTGATGGCATTGGATAGTAGGTTGATGATAACCTGTGCAAATCTTTGATCGTCTCCCGACATGATTCTGGGGATAGCACTGTCGATGGACAGATTAAAGAGTTGTCTCCGCTCCTGTATCCTGAAGTTGGTGACATCGATTACCTTCTGTATCATCTTCTCGAAGTTGAAGTCGACTATCGATAGTTCCAGCATATTGGCTTCAATTTTTGACATATCCAGTATGTCGTTTATGACACTGAGCAGATGTTTTGAAGCGGTATCTATCTTGGTCAGTGCATAGTCTTTTCGTTCGATATTGGCGGCATCCATTCCGATTGCGGTCATGCCAATGATAGCATTCATCGGTGTACGCATCTCGTGACTCATACGTGAGAGAAAGTCACTCTTCGCCAAACTAGCAATCTCAGCGGCATCACGTGCTTCCTCAAGCTCCCGCTCATGATTTAAGAACTCGGTAATATCTCTGATGATACTAACAATCAACTGCAGGTCGCCGCGCTTGTCATTGATACTGAACATGGTGTGTTCGATGGGAAGTAACTCCCCGTCTAAGCGGATCAGTTCCCCTCTTTCTACCCAAAAGCCACCCTCTCTTACAGTCGCAAGTCCCTCGCCGAATATCGCATTATAGTGCTCAGTGGTAAACAGTACCTCAGCAGCCGGGGCTTCCCGATTTGCATCGTATCCCGTAACGGTATATAGGGCGGGGTTGGTGTAGATGGTATTGTATTGAGCATCAAGGATTCTGATGAAATCATGGTTTTCCTCAATGATGGCATGCTGCCAGTTGAGGGTTATCTCCTTGAGCATCTGTTCGGTGATGTCGATACCCACACCGTGGCACCCGGAATACACTCCGTCGGTGTTTATTGCAATTAAGGTCCAACGATAATAGGTTCCTACTGCTGATTGAGCTTGAAAACGTACAAACGGGGTATCGGGATTCTTCAGTTGTCCTAGGCTCTCGAGTATATACTCTCTATCTCTGATCGAAGAGATGGCCAGAAATGAACTGCCGGCAAAGGTCGTGAAGTTCATACTACTATCGGCTTTGCGGCGTATCTTCGTAATGATATGTTCACTGTTGAGTTCTATGGTACAGTCGCAAAATGACTCCCAGAAGGAACCCATCCAGGACAGATCCATACTGCCTATCCCTTCGGTTGTTTCCTCAATTACTTTGCCCCATATATCTTCCATATACTTACCTTTACTTTTCGGGTATATTCTACTACTGGCCTCGGTGAAAAGAATAACAGTACAGAACTGTTAATGTCAGATGTGTGTGACACAGTTCTGTACGGTGTATTACATAAGTTTAGGATTAGCCCAGTTCAACATCCTTACCCGGCTCAATAATCAAACGATTGGGTGCATCGAAACTCTCAGCCATCTCGCGATCAAACAGCTCTCCGGGTTTAAGATGTACCGGTACGTTGTGCTTGGCACCGATGATCTTAGCGCATTCAGCAGCTTCCTCAAGATTCATGTTATAGAAACCGTCGGCGCATAAAAATGCATAGTCGAGTGCTCTGTCACTGAAGGTTTTCATCTGTGCGGTGGTGGATGTATCTCCACAGAAGTAGAGTTTCAATCCGTCGATGGTAACGATATATCCAACACAGTCTTCAAGCGAATGCCCTGCATTGTTACCGGCTTCTACCGCTTCTATCTCGATACCTAAAATACTAAAGCAGTTATGTTTACCACCTTCCAGTGCTTCGAAGTTGCTGATGATTTGGCAACTGTCCTTTTGGGTGATCAAACCGACCTGTGTATGATCTTCGTGTTGATGTGTAATGAGTATGATATCGGCAGGCAGGTCATACCCTTCGCCGATATACGGATCGATATAGACTACAACTCCGTCGCTTGAGGTTAATCGAAAACTGCCATGTCCCTGGTAAAATAACTTTGCCATACTTAATGTCCTCCAACTACATTTATTTTAAGAAACTGAAGTGAAAGGATTTTCTCTGTCAGTTTTCTCAGTATCTCAGGTAGAACCGCTACACGAGCTCCTGGTTTAGCTGCTTGGTATATGCTAACAGACCTCCTGCTAGCAGGTAATTCATCTGTCGAACCGAGACCTCAGTGATGATATCATAGCTTTCGTTTTTAGTTAGGTTGATGAGCTTGAAGTTGCTCTTGTGTGCGGTGAGACTCTGTTTTATCCCGCGTATCTCTAAGCGATCCGACAGATTGATTCGGTCGTAGTCGGAAGGGTTCACAAAAACCATCGGGATTATGCCGATATTTGCGAGATTGTCGCGATGGATTCTCGCAAACGACTTTGCGACTACCATTCGTACCCCGAGATATAGTGGAACGAGAGCGGCATGCTCTCGTGAGGACCCCTGCCCGTAGTTTTCTCCGGCAATAACAAAACTAATACCGTATTCTCTGGCACGTTCTGGGAAATCGAGGTCACATCCCGCAAATGAGTAATCGGAGAGATAGGGGATGTTGGATCTAAAGGGTAACAGCTTGGCATCCGACGGAGCAATGTGGTCAGTGGTGATGTTGTCGCCGACCTTTATGGATACCGCTGCAGAAATATCTGTGTTTAATGCTGAGATAATCGGAAACTCCTTGATGTTGGGACCATGCACTACCGTAAGTGAAACAGCCTCTTCCACCGAAGCGGGAGCATCTATCATATTGTCGTTCACACTATATATCTCGGGAAGTTTAAACGAAATGTCTTTTGTAAAGTCGCTGGGATCGGTCAGTTCGCCGTACAATGCGCTGACCGCTGCAGTTTCGGGACTGACCAAATATACCATGGCATCCTTGGTTCCCGAGCGTCCCTCGAAGTTTCGGTTGAAGGTGCGCAAACTTACCGCACCGCTGACAGGTGCCTGTCCCATTCCGATACAGGGACCACAACCGCATTCCAGTATGCGAACCCCACTTGAGAGTAGGTCAGCCAGTATATTGGTTTCTGCTAACATACGTAGTATCTGACGAGAGCCGGGAGAAATGGTGACACTCACTCCTTCCTTAACCACCCCATCCTTAAGTATGGCAGCAACGGTCATCAGATCGTAGAGTGATGAGTTGGTACAGGAACCGATACAGACCTGATCAATCTTAAGTCCCGCAAGCTCCGAGACCTTCTTAACATTGTCGGGCATATGCGGACAGGCTACAAGCGGTACAAGCGATGATAAATCCAATACGATTACTTCATCATATACTGCATCCGTATCTGCCTTAATCTCGATAAAATCTCCCTCTCTGCGTTGAGCACGGAGGAAACGGAGGGTATTTTCATCGGAGGGGAAGATGGAGGTGGTGGCTCCGAGTTCAGCTCCCATGTTGGTGATTATCGCTCGCTCGGGTACCGACAGTGTTGCCACACCCTCACCGAAGTATTCAACAATTTTACCAACCCCGCCCTTGACTGTGAGTCGCCTTAGCAGCTCCAGAATAACATCCTTTGCGGATACCCCTTTATTCAGGGTTCCTAGTAATTTTACTCCCAGTATCTTTGGGTTCTCTATATAGTATGGACCGCCACCCATAGCAACAGCGACATCCAATCCTCCCGCGCCGATAGCGAGCGAACCGATTCCACCTGCGGTGGGGGTATGGCTATCGGAGCCTATCAGTGTTTTCCCGGGCATTGCAAACCGCTCGAGATGTACGTGATGACAGATGCCGTTGCCGGCTCGCGAGTAACGTATACCACTCTTTTTTGTTATGGATTTAATAAAGGCATGATCATCGGCATTTTCAAAGCCTGTCTGCAGCAGGTTGTGATCGATGTATGCGAGCGACAGCTCGGTCTTCACACGAGCAATGCCCATGGATTCAAACTGTAGGTATGCCATGGTACCGGTGGAATCCTGGGTAAGTGTCTGATCCATACGGATGCCTATCTCTTTACCGTCTCCTCCGGCATCCAATGACCCTTCTAGAATGTGAGATTGAATAATCTTCTGTGCTACGGTAAGACCCATTGAGTTAACCTTTCAACTAAATGATTAGATAAACTATCTGTTATATTTTTCGCAAATATCTCCAACATCAGTTTATACATTCGGCACCGAAAAGTCAAATCGAGAGATTGGTCGTTTCATTCATATTTTCATAAAAAGTCTAGGAATTTATGGGTGCGGTGACCGAGTAGTTTGTACTATCCGAACTCGCAGTAAAAAAGTTTTATACGCAATATCTGTTATAAGTCTTCGGAAGCGACGACAAAGGTCGATTTTGTTTTTGCCGACGACAAACGTATATATCCCGTTGAAGTCAAAGCGAGAAAAGTTTACAGACGCGGAGTTTGCTTGTTTACCGTGAGAGGTATAACCTCGAGTTATCGATACACACCTCATTGTCAAGCTTACGCTTTGACAACTGGCTGCTCAATTTTCCGCTGTTCGTCCTGTTCAACTTTAGTACTATTTTGATATTATCTTTGGAAAATGTGTTAGTAGTCAACAATTTATCTTTAGAAAATGTGTTAGGAAAAACTGCTACAACATTAAATCGTGAGGGTTCTCCAATTGTGCTAACACCATGGGGACAATATGTTCTTAGCTAAGTAAAGTACATTTCTCCTTTTCGACGTCTTTAGATTGAACATTTTTTGCTCGCTCGGTATAATATGTAGAGTAATGGATTAACGATAGGGTGACAGTTTCACCCACCGTATCTTCTGACTTCGAAGAGGTATATATTGAATCTCATAGATGTAATAATACAGGGAATAATACAGGGAGTAACCGAGTTTCTACCAATAAGCAGCAGCGGTCATCTTTCGGTCTATCAGCATTTTTTCGGTACCGATGATGAAACTTCACTGTTACTCATTGTGATGTTACATATCGGGACCCTGTGTTCGGTTCTAGTCGCCTTCAGAAAAGAAGTATGGGGGATGATAAAGGAATTATTCCGATTACTCGGTGATATATTCCGATTCCGGAATATTCTCGAGAACACCAATGAATCGAGAAGGATGATATTCATGGTGTTCATCGCAACCCTTCCACTAGCCGCTGCATACTTCCTGAATGATTTCGTAAAAGGAATTGCCACCGATGATGATATTATCATCGAAGGGGTATGCTTCCTCATTACCGGGTTATTGCTCTTTATCGCCTTCTTCTGGGATAGAGGAAGGCGAGATATCTCACTGATGAAACCCCTGGATGCATTTCTAGTCGGTATTGCCCAGCTGGTGGCAATAGTCCCGGGTATATCACGTTCAGGGTCTACCACTGCGGTAGCCGCTTTGAGAGGTCTCAAGAAGGATACCCTCATCAGCTTTTCCTTCATCCTCAGCATTCCGGCAATCCTAGCAGCGAGTGCTTCCGAGATACTAGCTGTCTCCAAAAGTGACCTAACGGTGGATCTTTTCATACTGGCATTGGGATTTGTCGTCTCAGCAGTGTTCGGAAGTCTGACCATCTGGTTGATTAGGTGGTTGATTAAGAAAGATAGATATGTGTTTTTTTCATACTATCTGTTTCTAGTAGGAAGTATTACTCTGACAGTCGGAGTTTTTGAGCATATATGACAGTAAAGATAAATAGTTGACGGAGAAGACAATGGCAACGAATACATCCTCGGCTGCAAAAAACAGAAAAACTCGAGCAGATACTGCTAAAGCGCTTCAGGAAGAGCGTATGAGAAAGCGACAGTTTCGCAACGTTGTCTTGTTCGCATTTTCCCTGTTCCTTATGGCAGTCGCCTTCATTGAAGGACAGAACCTCTGGTTGTTTCTGCATAATCTCCTATTCGGTATATCAGGAATTCTGGCATATTGTTTCGGTATTATCTTGCTACTCATCACCCTAATGCTTGCATATAACAGAAAACCTCAGAAGATGCAGGTGTTCTTCATTATACTGCTCTCGGTTTCCTTCTGCGGAGCTTTTTTGGTGTTCGGTAACATCAACATAGATAAGTTCGGTTTCTTTGAAGGAATCGTCAGGTTGTATACCCATGGGGTTGAGAAGAGTGGCGGAGGACTGTTCTCAGCCTTACTCGGCTGGCCTCTATATCTGATGTTCGGTCGTACCGGTGCGAAAATAACCATAGTGCTTCTCATCTTTGTATGTATGATGGCCATCATGCGAAAAGGGTTGTACGACCTTATCGAGAGTATACGAAAACCGGTCTCCTCTCAGATAAATAAAAAACGAGAAGAACGGGAGTTGCTGGAGCAAATAGGGGAATCTCCTGCGACTGAAGAGAACACCAATAAGACCAAACCATCTATAGATA
>WRIP01000042.1 GCA_009782665.1 Oscillospiraceae bacterium | reverse complement strand
TGTAATGTGAAACCTAACAGATCAAACTCTAACAGTGGATCGTGGCTTTCGAGTGTAAATAACGGTAGGTTGTGCTCTTTCATGAGTTTACCCATGTCAAACCATGGAGCAAAGCAACGCTCACACCAGATATCCTCCTGCCTGTTCAGAATATCATAGAGTATCTTCATGCCCATATATGACATGGCTACTTCATAGACATCAGGAAAGCAAAAGGCAAATCTGAGATTTACCTTTTGTTTCTCTTTGTGTATCTCCCCTATTTCGTTACCTATGTATCGTCCGGGTTTCTGTACACCTTTTAGTATCATTTCTAGTGTCTTATCCATAAACTGTTAGTTCCTTATACGTTCAGTTCATTCACTTCATTCACTTCGTTCACTTAGATACTTGTCAATATCATATGCTGCGGTTCTTCCGGCACCCATTGCCAGTATAACCGTAGCAGAACCTGTCACTGCATCGCCTCCGGCCCAAACACCTTCCATGGTTGTTCTGAATGTCTCTTCATCGGCAATAATACAGGAACGTCGATTTACCTGAAGCTCGGGTGTAGTTGCTGATATTAATGGATTAGGGGAAGTACCAATCGCCATAATGACGATATCGGTATCTATCTGATGTTCAGATGCGTCTATCACAATAGGAGAACGTCTACCCGATTCATCAGCTTCACCGAGTCTCATATTTACACATTCAACACCCACTACCTTTCCACTATCGTCCTGAAGTATCTTTGTTGGGTTACAGAGGGTCTTGAATATAATCCCTTCTTCTTTTGCGTGTATGACCTCTTCGAGTCTTGCCGGCATCTCCTCTTCGGAGCGACGGTAGATGATATATACTGTTGCAGCACCTAATCGTTTAGCACAGCGTGCAGCATCCATTGCTACATTGCCTCCACCGACAACTGCTACAGTATCACCTTCAATGATTGGGGTAGCATAGCTGCTGTCATACGCTTTCATGAGGTTAACTCTGGTCAGATACTCATTAGCGGAGTAGACTCCGACAGCCTCTTCTCCATCGATGTTCATAAAGGTAGGCAACCCTGCACCGGTCGCTACAAACACTGCTGAATATCCTTCTGAAAATAATTCTTCAACAAGCTTAACTCTTCCGATTACCGAATTTAGCTCAATACTCACCCCAAGTTTTTTCAGTTCATCAATCTCTTTTGCTACGATAGCTTTAGGAAGTCTAAATTCCGGAATACCATAGACTAAAACTCCACCCGAAGAATGAAGTGCTTCAAATACAGTGACCTCATGTCCGAGTTTTGCTAACGTACCTGCACAGGTTAATCCAGCAGGACCCGACCCGATAACCGCAATCTTTTTACCGGATTTCTTTTGTGATTCGGTAGAAACTGGCTCACTCATATGGTCAGCGACAAAGCGTTCGAGATGACCGATGGCTACCGGCTCACCCTTAATCCCTCGGATACAATACTGTTCGCATTGAACTTCCTGAGGGCAAACTCTTCCGCAGATTGCAGGTAAAAAGTTAGTCTCCTTGATTATCTCCCCCGCTCCATCTATATCACCTGCTTTAATTCTACCTATGAATGAAGGTATATCGATACCTACCGGGCATCCGCCTACACATGGCTTATTCTTACACTCTAAGCATCTACTAGCTTCAAGCTTAGCCATCTCAGCAGTATAGCCGATTGCTACCTCCGACCAATTGCTACGCCTTTGCATAGCATCAAGGGTAGGCATATGCTGTCTTTCGGATACATTATGTTCCATCTATATTGTCACCTCGTTCGTGGAAAATATTCTACAGGCATGCTCGTAGTCAATTTGTTCCTGCCCACGGTATGCAGCATTTCGACGCATAAGTATATCGAAATCTACTTCATGCGCATCAAAATCAGGTCCATCAACACAGGCAAACTTTACCTTACCGCCTACTATAACCCTGCAACCTCCGCACATACCGGTTCCGTCTATCATGATGGGGTTAAGACTGACAATAGTCTTAATATCATATTGCTTAGTAACTGCTGCAACCGCCTTCATCATCACAACCGGTCCAATGGCAATAACTAGATCATATTGGACACCTGCTTGGATTAACGCTTCTAGTTTAGTAGTTACAAATCCTTTTTCCATATAGGTTCCGTCATCGGTAGTGATAAACAATTCTTTGGAAACTGCCTTCATCTCGTCTTCAAGTATCACCAGATCCTTGGTTCTAAACCCGGCAATAACAGAAACATCTACCCCGGTGTTATATAGGTATTTGGCTTGAGGATATGCAATTGCACACCCGACTCCCCCTCCAATTACCATTACTTTTGAGTAACCATCTAGTTCGGTGGGTACTCCGAGTGGACCGATAACATCGAGGATATAGTCTCCGACCTCAAGTGAAGCTAGCTGTATAGTTGAATATCCTACCATCTGTACAATGACATCGATAGTACCGTTTACTCTATCATAATCCGCTACCGTCAATGGTATTCGCTCTCCCTTTTGGTCAATCTTCAGCATAATGAACTGTCCTGGTTTGACCTTAACCGCAATTTGGGCTGCAGCTATCTTCAGCTGTACCGTAGCGTTGTTTAGCATCTTTTTGGCTTCAATTCTAAACATCGGTTTTCCTTTCGGTGGTTTCTTTTATCGAGACATATGCAGACTTAAGTGTAATGGTTTTCTCTTTAGTAGATACAATTAGATGTCCGAAATCATCGATATCTATAGCTTTACCTATATTTGTAGTACAATCTAGTTCGAATGTCACAGTTTTTCCTATTGTTGAACATAGCGCCCTATATCTTTGCATAGATTCATACCTGTTGCTATCAAGTAATTCCCTTAAATTGAGTATTATTGAAGAGACAAATTGATTAACATCCCGGACATGGCAAAATTCAGATAAAGCAACTGCTTTATTCTGTATTTCTTCAGGATATGAAGAGGGAAAAATATTGATTCCGATACCGATGATGATTCTGTATTTGTCAGCTTCACCAATACTCACCATTTCGGTGAGTATCCCACAGAGCTTTCTTGATTCAATCTCAATATCGTTCACCCACTTGATATCAGCAGAAAGACCATAGTATGTCTTAATTGCATCATATACCGCTAACGCAGCAGCAGGTGTGATGGGGATCAAGTCATGAGCAGATTTGTTTGGTACAAAGGAATATGACATATATAGTCCACTATTGTAAGGTGAAAAGAAGCTTCTACCTTTTGTACCTCTACCTGCAGTCTGTGTTCTAGCTATTACGAGACATTCTCTGTTGTAAGGTTTCTTAAAACGTTTTACATAGTTATTGGTAGAATCAACTTCATCCAAAAAGATGAGGTCAATATCATCAGCTAAAAGCGGTTTAAGCTCAGAAAAATCAATCATAATCAGTTTCGGTTGGAGCTGTCTATGAGTTTGCTCAATAGCTGAGCAACACCACCTGCTAAACAACTGCCGACGGCTATATCCGCTCTATTCTTAACCTCATCCGGAGCATCATCGACGGCTACTGAAAGCCCAGCAACATCAAACAGTTCTAGATCGTTATAGAAGTCACCTATCGCAACGGTGTTCTTGATGCTGATTCCCAAATGATTACATAGACGCATCAGACCTTCCGCCTTATTAGTACCTGTGGGCATCAACTCATAGTAAATATTTGAGGTTTGGACAAAATGAAATTTACTATATCGTTCGTCTTTTTTCTTTTGTTTGTCGACATAAGCCTTGACACTAAGAATTACATCGGGGTTTGATGCAAACAATACTTTGTTCCAACCGTCAGCTACTGTGTTTATGTCAGTTAAGGTAACCGGGATATGTTCCAGAGCCGTGTGCTTATCTATTTCATGGTTCATTTTAAGAGCCACAATCTGCTCTCTAAGCAGTATCTCGACTCCTAACTCAGGAAATTGTTCCATCAATTCTGTAACAATAAGCCTGACAGTACAATCTAGGGTGTTTTCATATATTATCTGTCTCGCAGAGTAATCATATATGACACCGCCGTTTGCGAGTATGGCGGGAGCAGATAACCTAATGAAATCGGTATACTTTCCAACAGAAGCAATGCCGCGACCGGTTGCTAGTGTGAATTTCCCACCCATCTCACAGAATCGTTCGATTGTATCGATATTTTGTCTTGGAATACCGAATCCACCCTGCATAAGGGTTCCATCGACATCTGAGACAACAAGTATTTCATTCAACCGATTAGTCATATCTACCTCTTAAGAGACTGTTCTTATGAACTTCGTGAAATATTCGGGTAGTTCACTGTCGAACTCCATCCATTCACCGGTTTTTGGGTGTGTAAAGGCTAACGTCTTTGCATGGAGGCACTGCCCTATCAGTTGGGTTGGAGTGCTCTTAGGACCATAAACTGTATCTCCAGCTAAGGGATGACCAATATATGCCATGTGAACCCGTATTTGATGAGTTCTTCCAGTATGCAGACGAAGCTTGACATATGCATACTTGTCGTAGTTTTCAACAAGGAAGTAATCGGTAATGGACGGTTTTCCACTGTCATCCACAGAAAAACGTTTGCGATCCTTCTTATCCCTAGCGATAGCAGCATCTATCGTCCCTTCTAGGTCACCTAACCTACCATGACAGATAGCGTGGTACTCTCGTTTGACATCATGACGGAAAAATTGGCTAGAGAGTGATGCATAAGATATTTGACTCTTAGCAATCACTAGCAATCCGCTAGTATCCTTATCGATTCTATGTACGATACCGGGTCTTAAAACTCCACTAATGCCTGAAAGCTCTTCACCGCAGTGGTACAGTATAGCATTGACCAGTGTTCCAGTCTCATGACCGTGACCTGGATGTACTACCAGATCTTTAGGTTTATTCACTACTAAGAACTCTGAGTCTTCATAGACTATGTCAAGCGGTATATCTTCACCAACAACATCATACTCTTTGGGAGGCGGCAGAACTACTGCAATAAAGTCATATATCTCAAGCCTATAACTCTTATTCTTACTGACGCCGTTGACCATAACCATGCCTGATTCTATCAGTCTTTGGATTGCCGTTCGGGAAACAATGATATCTTTGTCTTCAATGACGGTGAAGAGAAATTTATCTAATCTCCATGAGACATACTTAACATCAACATTGAACGTAAGGAAATTATTCATCACCATCGGTATCACCATCGTCAACTGTAGTTTTATCTCTATTTCGAATTATCTGTCGATCAAAGAATATGAGATAGACAAACAACATAACGGCTCCGATATTCACCAAAGTATCGGCGAAATTAAACACCGCATAGTTGATAAAGGAGAACTCAATATAGTCGACGACATAGCCATATACTATTCGATCATAAAGGTTGCCTATACCTCCGGCAGTTATCAAAACAAGTGAAATCGTGAGTAATCTTGAGCTGCTGCGCTTTGAGACGATATAGTAGAGTAACAAAAGAAGGACTAGAAATGTTACTACCGATAATAGGACGGTGGCGTTTTGCAGAATACCAAAAGAGGCACCAGTGTTTTCTAAATAGACAAAATGAATCACGCCTGGTATGAAATCGACACGATAGACATCTGACAGTAGATTGGTCATATACACTTTAAGTACTCGGTCGATGACTACCAGTCCCAGTATGCTTAAGAGTTGAATATACAAATGGTTTATTCCTCATTTAATAGCGGCGTTTATTCGACGCCGCCTTAGTTTAGCTCAATATTGTTACACATCTGTGACAGAGAGTCGGGTGAATCGAGTCATCACCGACACTCTCGCTGTATACCCAGCACCGGGCACACTTTTCTCCGTCGGCTTTTGAGATATCAATCGTATACCGAGCGTTATCAGTCGAACACTCCTCTATTTCCACCTGTGAGACAATCAGTATGCTCGGGAGCATCTCTTTGATGTCGTTTAGAAACTCGAGATATTCACCGGTAGAAGTGAGTGTTACCTTAGCATCGAGGGATGCTCCGATGATCTTTTCGCTTCGAGCGGTTTCCAGTGCCTTTTTAACTTCATCTCTTAGGAGATGAATCTTTTCCCATTTTTCCTGTAGTTGTTCATCAAAGGAGACTTCAAAGGTATCAGGTATCTGATTAAAGACTACCGACTCTTTGTTATATCCAGACGTTAGCGGCAGATACTTCCATATCTCTTCCGATGTAAACACCAATATGGGGGATATAAGAAGGGTAAGTGAAGTCAGTATCTTATTGATTGTATACTGTGCTGCAACCCGGGAAGGATCATCTTTATTTAGAATATATAACCGATCTTTAAGCACATCGAGATAGAAATTCGACATATCGACCACACAGAAATTATGTACGGCGTGGTAGATACTGTGGAAATCGTATTCATCGTATGACTTTAAGCAAAGCGACAGTAGATTGTTTAGTTTGAACAGTGCATATCTGTCTATCTCCTCTAGCTTGAGCTCAACGACAGATTCCGGATCAAAATCGCCGAGATTTCCTAGTATGAAACGACCGGTGTTTCTCAGCTTGCGATAGGTCTCGGAAAGCTGTTTCAAAATATCTGCCGACATCCTCATATCATTCTGATAGTCGCAGGAGGATACCCAGAGACGCAGTAAGTCTGCACCATATTTGCCGGTAACTTCATCTGGCTCGATACTGTTACCGAGTGATTTAGATTGTTTTTTACCTTCACCATCGACAACAAACCCGTGTGAAACCACATTCAGATAAGGAGCTTCACCCGTTAGTGCTACCGAAGTGAGCAGCGAGGATTGGAACCATCCGCGGTATTGATCACTGCCTTCAAAATACAGATCATAGGGTCGAGTCAGTTCAGGATGATCCTCAGGTACCGAAATATGACTGGAGCCAGAATCAAACCAAACATCCATGATATCGGTTTCTTTAGTGAATGTGGTATTACCACAGTAGCTGCAACAGGTTCCACTAGGAAGGATATCGCTCGCATCTTTTATGTACCATGAGTCAGAGCCTTCCTTTCGGAATAACTCTGCTACCGCATGGATAGACTCATCACTTATATGGTACTCGCCACATTCTTCACAATAGAAGACAGGGATAGGTAAACCCCAGGAACGTTGACGGGATATACACCAATCTTTTCGGTCACGTACCATTCCGGAGATTCGTTCTTTGCCCCATGAGGGAGACCAGTTTACTTGCTCAATAGCGGCAAGTGTTTCAGGCTTAAAATCGTCGACTGAACAGAACCACTGGTTGGTGGCACGATAGAGTATAGGTTGTTTACAACGCCAACAATGCGGGTATTGGTGTACTATCTTTTCCATTGCGATAATATGCCCGGTTTCTAACAGATGGCTATTGAGCTCTTTAGTTATCTGTTCGGTGGTCAGACCGGCAAAGCGACCGGCTTCCTCGGTCATTATACCGTGATCATCCACCGGAACGATTATTGGTAGTTCACTGTAGTGTTCGGATATGACATCAAAGTCTTCAACACCATGTCCGGGAGCGGTATGGACCGCACCGGTACCCAGCTCTAATGTAACATGAGTTCCGTTTATTACAACGGAATCTCTATCGAGATAGGGGTGTTTCGCAGTAATATATTCGAAATCTTTGCCAGGTTTTGACGCAACTACCGTATAGTTTGCTATCGATACCTTCTGACAGAAACTATCGAGGAGATCATGAGCAACTACATAGTATATGTCATCGTCAGTCTTAATAATGTCATAGATATAGTCGGGATGAAGCGCGATTGCCACGTTGGCAGGGATAGTCCAGGTGGTGGTGGTATATATGACAAAATATGCTTTTTCCAACGGGATGTTAAGGGAAGTAAATAATCCGTTATCCTTGTTCACAAGGAATCGCAGATAGATGGCTTCAACCGTATCCTCTTCATATTCTATCTCAGCCTCAGCTAGCGCGGTAACACATTCCTTGCACCAGTAAACGGATTTTAGGCCCTTGTAGATATATCCCTTCTTGGCCATGACTCCGAATACTTCAATCTGTTTGGCTTCAAAACTGTTAGCGATTGTCTTATATGGTCTGTCCCAATCTCCTAATATTCCGAGTCGCTTAAACTGACCGGTCATGACATTGACATACTCATTAGCAAACTCTCTGCAGAGTTTTCTGATTTCGACAGCAGAAAGCTGCTCATGGTCGACACCAAGCTCCATAAGCGCTTTTCTCTCGGTTGGTAGCCCATGCATATCCCATCCCGGTATATATCTCGAGAGGAAACCTCGCATGTTCTTGTATCTGACCACGATATCCTTGAGTGTTTTGTTGGTGGCAGTTCCGATATGGATATTGCCGTTCGCATAAGGAGGTCCGTCATGTAAGGTAAACGGTGTCTTATCCTTATTGCGTTCTATCAGCTTTGAGTATATATCTTTCTCTTCCCATTCTGCCAGTATCATCGGTTCTTTTTCCGGCAGTGAAGCCCGCATTGGGAACTCGGTGCTGGGAAGATTTAGCGTTAAATTATAATCCTGAGTCATGTTTCCTCGTAGTTAGTTATTTCTGAATGAGAATCCGTCTCCGAAATCCAACTGTCCGAATCTACTTTCCTTAGGCTGTTCATTGTTCGCTTCCGGTTGATTCGATTCAAGAGTTTCAAGGACAGGTACAGATTCGCTGGGTGGATTAGCTGCAAAGGACGTGAAGGGATCGTTCTCCACAGATACAGCAGGTGCATAGAATGCAGAGTC
>WRIP01000041.1 GCA_009782665.1 Oscillospiraceae bacterium | reverse complement strand
ATTTGTTTGGATTGAGTCTTTTTACACTTCGTTTACCAGCTGCGATATTATCATTAGTAACTCTTATTTGCGGAACAATTATTGTTAACAACGAACTTGGCAAGAAGGCAGCGGTTGTTATTGCAGCATTACTGACTGTTATACCTTACTTTATTATGCAATCTCGATTTGGTTTAGATTGCAATTTGTTTCTTAGTATGTCTACTCTATCTTTATGTGTATTATTTAAAGCTGTAAAGACTAATCGTCTTATTCATTACTCTATTTCAGGGTTATTGTTTGGGTTATCTCTTTATTGCTATGCGACCAGCTGGTTGATTATTCCATTGTTTCTAATCTTTTTCTTTGTTTACATTACCTATACTAAAAAATTAGGATTTTCACGGATACTTGTTTTTGGTGTTTCATTATTTATTTTAGCATGGCCACTTATACTGTTTGTGTTAGTTCATTTATTTAAATGGCCTACTTTAGAGATATGGTTTTTCTCAATACCAAGACTAGTAGTCTTTCGTAGTAAAGAGATAGGCTTTCAGAATGTTCTAGTGAACCTAAAAAAATTATTTGGTGTAGCTTTTTTCTCTGATGTACTCACCTACAATGCTTTACCTAGGTTCTTTACTATGTATATCATATCAATTCCTTTTGCAATTTCAGGTATTGGGGTAGGTTTGGTTCGATTAGT
Organism: Oscillospiraceae bacterium; assembly: GCA_009782665.1. Lineage (GTDB taxonomy): Bacteria > Bacillota > Clostridia > Oscillospirales > Ruminococcaceae > WRIP01. Next base: position 8,000 of record WRIP01000041.1, on the reverse strand, counting down.
TCGAGGGATTAAGAAACGAGACTATACAAATACTAATGTGATTCTTTTGTTTCTTATTGCTTCGCTTCTTATTGGTCTTCTTATTGCAGACCCAAATGCGAACAAATTAAATGGTATGTATTATACGCTAGTTTTCTTTGTCCTTGTTGGCATTTTGAAATTAGTTGAGGTACTCAAACAACAAAGATGGGTTCCATATGCTATTGCTTCTCTTTATTTAACGAGTTTCATATTCTTTTTTTCATACTATTTCTTTGTCTATCCTATTGAAGTTTATCCTCAACCATTTTTTCAAGAAGATTTAACCTCTACGATTGAGCAGATTAATGAAATGAATACAGAGAATCGTCCTGTTTATTATGATGCTCCGATAATCTACTATCTATTATCGCAGAAAGTATCACCATATGATGTGTTTGCTGAGGGAGAATTAGAGAAAGCAGCGGTAATACGTAATCACTATTTCTTAATGCTACAGGTAAATGATACACTTAAAAAAGACTGCTACTACGTTGTAGGGCAAACTTACCATACCTTAAGAGAAATGCTTAATGAAGCGGGATATCAACCTATTCTTTCTGGAAAATATGATATATATCACATTCCAAAGGATTAATATGAGATATATCCAAACAAAGAGTGAATATAAGAATCTGGGGTGGACAAATCGGTAGATTATGTACTTATGCCACTAATGCTAGGAAAGGGTTATTCATAAAAAGGAAAGTTATTTGTGCTTTGTCATAATTTTTTTCACATCTATGACATGATTGAAATTGGGATCCTTGCCAGGTTTTCCATATATACCTGATGAGTAGTATGTTGAAGTAATATACTGATAATATCAAAAGACACTAAATCAATCTTTGATTCATCAAGGATTGGTTTAGTGTCTCTAATTATTTGATATGCCTTGCAAATTTCAGTATCAGCCATAGTAGTACACAGTGAGTTCTACTAAAAAACACAATGTCTCCCTGAAGTACTGATATTTTGACTTACTCTATGATATTCTCATTAAATGAGCTGCAAATGGTCGTCATATACCAACACCCCAAAAAATCACAATGCATTAAAGAGTGACAATAATAGCCATATATGATAATATGACCTGGGTAAAATCACTACAAACAGATATAAGGAGCAGACCGTTTGTACTTAAAATATCTAGAGATACAGGGGTTTAAATCATTCCCCGATAAAACCAAACTGACCTTCGGACGTGAGATAACGGCAATTGTCGGACCTAACGGCAGCGGAAAGAGCAATATCTCGGATGCCGTTCGTTGGGTTTTAGGAGAACAAAGCAGTAAGAGTCTGCGGAGTGGAAAGATGGAGGATGTCATCTTCGGTGGTACGAGACTACGTAACCCGATGGGATATGCTCTTGTTACATTATGTTTGGACAACACGGATAACCGCATTGTCGATCTCGGAGACGAGATCACCGTGACAAGGCGGTACTACCGCAGTGGTGACAGTGAGTATCTTCTGAATGGAAATATCGTACGCCTCAGAGATGTACGGGAGACCTTCATGGATACTGGTCTGTCGAGATATGGATACTCCATCATCGAACAGGGACGTATTTCTGATATAGTCGCTTCACGCAATACTGCCAACCGAAGGGAGATTCTTGAAGAAGCCTCAGGGATTAGCAAATTCCGATTCCGCAAAAACGAAGCTGAACGCAAGCTAATACAGACCGAGGATAACATCTCCCGACTTACCGATATCTTAGGTGAACTCACTACCCATCTGGGACCACTCAAGGTTCAGAGTGAAAAGGCACATAAGTTTCTCGAGCTGGCAAAGCAGCAACGAGAGTTACAGATTACCCTCTACTGCGATACAATCGAACGCACCCGAAAGAGTGTACATGACCAAGAGGATAGGATTGCCATTGCGCAGCTAGACTACAATAACATCGAGTTAGAGATTAAGGATATTGATGACGAGTTCCAGTCCAACTACGAACGGAATGTAGAGCTAATCCGCATCACAAATCAAGCCAATGAAACCATTGCGGAAGCCAACTTGACCATCACCTCGCTGGAACGCAGTCTGGCGATGCTGGAGAATGATATACTACATCTAAAAGAACGCGAAACGATGCTCAGTGACAATAGGGACAGTCTCACGCTCAGCGATAGCGATATGAATCAAAAACTGTCGCTTCAACAGCAACAGCTGACCGCTCAAAAAGCTAATCTCCTGTCGATTCAGGGTGAAATAGACGAAACCCAAATACTGCTGGATCTGCTTTCAGATGAAAGCTCCGAACGCGATACCGCAAGTGCTCAGATAACCGAGCATATTCTGGAGTTGCAGGATCGACTGACCGAGCTCAAATTAAAGGTTGCCTCAAGGCAATCAGAAACCGAGATAAACTCGAGACACGTTGAGTCTCTTGACCAACAACTCCCACAGATAGCAAGCCGGGTGGAGGAGTTATCCGAGCGACTGAAAGAACTCAAAGAGTTCAGCTCGGAGAATCAACAAGCGATGACATCCGATCAGAATCAGAAAAACGGATATCTCATGAAGCAAAATCTGCTGATTGAAAATCTTAATTCTCTCGAGTCTGAACTTCACCTCGCTGAACAACGTCGCAATGAGATAACCGTTCGCATCGAAGCATTGGAAGGTATGGAACGAAACATGGAAGGCTATGCTCCGAGTGTGAGATCGGTGATTGAGGCTTCACGTTCGGGAACCATACGCGGAATCATCGGACCGATTTCCTCCTTACTCACCATCAATAAGGGGTGTGAAATTGCCATCGAGACGGCATTAGGTGCAGGTATGCAGAACATCGTGGTATCCGACGAACAGGCTGCAAAGGATGCGATACGCATGTTGCGTGATAGCCGAACCGGAAGAGCCACCTTCCTGCCACTCGATACAGTACAACCCTCATCCTTCAATGCTCGGGATATTACTTCAATCGATGGGGTAATCGGGGTAGCGTCATCTCTTGTCACATACGACGGTAGATACGAAAACGTGGTGAGTAACCTTCTCGGAAGAATCATCATCACTGAGGATATCGATTCGGCGTCACAGGTAGCCAAGAAACTGAACTATCGCAACCGTGTGGTTACCACGGACGGGCAGGTCATCAATGCCGGTGGTTCATTCACCGGAGGTTTTACTTCCCGTACTGCAGGTGTTTTCAGCCGTAGAAGCGAAATAGATAGCTTAACTGTTGAGCACACAAGAATCTCATCAGTAGTTTCCGACCTGACACCCAAAATCGATGAGCTCAGACAACAACTCACAAGTGTGGAAGCCTCACTCACCGTCATCGATGCGGACCTACTACAGTTGTCTGCAGACCGAATCAGAATCGACTCGGAACTACACTTCATGTCGGATGAGCTACAAGCATCAGTTGTGTCGCAGGAAAGATTATCCGAAGAAAAGCAGCATACAGAATCTACCATCATTGAGGCTTTTAATGACATAGAACAGGCGAAGATAGAACAACAAGAGATAGAACAACGAATAGAGCAGCATAAACTCACAGCAACTGCAGCCGTTTCATCCAGCGAAGCCTTTATCTTAAGACGAGAAGAGTTAAATGAGCTGTTGCTGACGAAAAAAATACGGATGATCGAGAGCAGCAAGGATGTCGAGATACTCGAGGTGAGCATCGAGACAATCCGTTCGGGTCTTGTGACCGAACAGACACGGGTGGAGGATATCCTACAGCTGCTAGAGGCTTTGCAGCAACAACTTGACTCAAATGAAGCTGCTATAATCGATAAGCAGAAGCTGCTTGAAGTAGAAAGGCAAAACATCCTTGCACTGGAAGCAACTATCGCAGACGCAGTCGAAGAACGTCTTCAGCTGGAAGGTAGCGGAAACGAAAAGCGTGAGCAACAGAATCAGAAGACTAAACTTCGCGAAGATTTAGCAGCAGAGATTTCGCGTTTACAAGAACGCAAGGAATCTTTAGGCAGAGATTATGATAATGCCGTAGCCAGCCTCTGGGAAGACTACGAATTGACCCGTTCAGAAGCTTCTGAGTTATGTGTGGAGTTCAGTTCCATAACTGAACTGCGACAGGATGTATCGCAACTGCAACGTCAGATACGAGCGCTCGGAACCGTCTATGTCGGAGCAATAGAGGAATACAAGGAGGTAGAACTGCGTCATTCGACACTCACCACTCAGCTAGAGGATGTCATTCAATCCAAGCAAAAGCTCATCTCGATCATCGACTCAATAACCAAAGAGATGAGAACCCTCTTCATCGCCAGCTTTGAAGCCATCAACAGTAGTTTTGGTATGGTGTTCGTAGAGATGTTCTCGGGTGGGAGTGCCTCACTGTCACTCTCAGACGAGTCGGATATACTAGGATGTGACATCGACATCGATGTCCAACCTCCCGGAAAGGTCATAAAGAATCTGACCTTACTCTCGGGTGGAGAGCAAGCACTCGTCTCCATCGCCCTATACTTCGCCATACTCAGTGTCAATCCTGCTCCCTTCTGCGTGCTCGATGAGATCGATAGTGCTCTGGATGAGATCAATGTACAGCGATTTGCCTCCTACCTAGCGAGGCTAGTCTCCGATACCCAACTCATATCCATCACCCATCGACGTGGAACCATGCAGGCTGCCGATGTACTATACGGGGTCACCATGCAGGAGGAGGGTGTGTCTAAGGTATTGAAGTTGACCGCAAGCGAAGCTACCCTCATCGTGAGTAACTAAAGACAGGAAAGAAATATGACTTTTTTCGAACGTATAAAGAACACTCTCAAAAAAACATTGGATACCGCAAGATTTACCTTCTCCTCCCAAAAACTCGATGATGATTTCTTCGACCAGTTGGAGGAGCAACTCATTCTTGCTGATACAGGATATGAGACAGCAACCTCAATAGTCGCTGCGCTTCGAGCAAAGGTAAAGCAACTACTCATTACCGATGTCGAACTGGCCAGAAATGAACTCATCTCGATAGTCACCGAAATGCTAACTGCTGACAGTGAGCAAAATGTTGAATCAACCCTAAAAGTCATACTGATGATAGGGGTCAATGGATCGGGTAAAACCACTACCTCCGGTAAACTCGCATACCTCTTCAAGAATCAAGGTAAAAGTGTAATATTAGCAGCTGCCGATACATTTCGTGCCGCAGCAGTCGAACAGTTAGAAATTTGGGCAGACCGCAGTGATGTGACAATAATTCGAGGTGCAAACGATCCCTCCAGTGTCATATATGATGCGGTGAGCAGTGCGGTTGCACGAAAGGTCGATGTGGTCATCTGTGATACCGCAGGCAGACTGCACACAAAAAAGAACCTAATGGAAGAACTGTCCAAGATGACCAGAACAGTCAAGAAGGCGTGTTCTGTGGCATCACTCGAGGTATTGTTGGTCATAGATTCGGTGACTGGACAGAATGCGTTGTCGCAAGCTGCACAGTTTGCGGTAGATGCCGGTGTCAGCGGTATTGTACTGACTAAACTAGACGGAACTGCCAAAGGCGGTTCGGTTATTGCCATTAAACAAAAACTCGGCATTCCAGTCAGATACATAGGGGTAGGAGAGGCATTGGATGATCTGCTTGAGTTCGATCCAGTTGCATTTGCAACCGCATTGTTTTCTTAAAGGTATATCTCAATGACATTTATCGTCGCATCCAACAACGCAAAAAAACTTAAAGAGATAACGAATATACTCGAAGGCATCGGTCACGATGCTGTCTCAGCAACAGAGTATGCACTTAAAAGTAACCCTGAGGAGACAGCCGATAGTTTTTTCGGCAATGCCCTCATTAAGGCACAGGCATTCAAGGCACTGACCCCTTTGGGGGTGATAGCCGAGGATTCGGGTTTGATGGTCGAGGCACTGTCAGGAGCTCCCGGAGTATATACCGCACGATATGCAGGACCTAACAGTACCGATGAGGCGAATATTGACAAGTTACTTGAAGAAATGAAAACGGTGGAATACGACGACAGAACCGCATGGTTTGTATCATCGGTTGTCACCATACTGCCGGATGGTGACATTATCTCAGCACTGGGATACACCAGAGGGCGAATAGGATTCGAGAAGCGGGGTAGTAATGGTTTCGGATACGACCCCGTGTTCTATATCCAAGGCAATCGGAGTTTTGCACAACTGACCGATAGACAAAAAAATGAGATCTCTCATCGTGGTAGAGCACTCAGGAAATTAGCATTCAAACTGAGAAAGATAAGAAGGATGAAAGGAAACATATGACCTCTAAACAACGTGCTGCACTCAGAAAAGCAGCTAACCGATTCGAGCCTATCTTTCAGATAGGCAAAAACAATCTGGATGAAAATCAACTAAAGGGAATAGACGAAGTCTTGACCGCACGGGAATTGATAAAGATAACGGTGCATGAGTCTTCACTGCTCACCGCAAGCGAAGCGATGGAGATACTGATATCTCAGCTTGATGCTCAACCGGTGCAGGTTATCGGTCGTCGTTTAATAATCTACCGCAGAAACAACAAGCTTAACAACTATGACGTCGAGTAAAGCGAAAAGGAAGTTGAATGAACAAAAGACTCTTAATATTCGGTGGAGCTTTTAATCCTCCGCATCGCGGGCATATGCAGCTGCTGGAACAAGCCATAGAGAATGTAAAACCGGCAGTTACTTTGGTGTTGCCGACCTCTGTATCTCCTCACAAAGTCAGCGGAGATATATCATTCTCTCATCGCTTCAACATGGCGAAGGTGTTCACTTCACTCGATACAGTAAAACTCAGCGGAATCGAAAACAGAGGAAAGAGGAAAAAGAACTACACGATTAAGACGATAAAGTGGATAGAAAAGTCCTACAAAGGATATGACATATATCTGCTTATCGGTTCAGATATGGTCATAAGCTTTAGTACCTGGAGCAGATATCGACGGATTCTGGCAAAAGTCACATTAGTAGTAGCAGCTCGGGAGCAGGATGATACCGAGTTTAAGGATGCCATCGACTGTCTGAAACAAGAGGGAGCCAAAATCCGATTTATGAAGTCTAACCCTATTGTAATCAGCTCAAGTCAACTAAGGGAAGCAATACATAATATACGTGATGTCGGTGAGTATCTTGATGATAGCGTATTGGCATATATCAAGAAAAATAGCCTGTATATATAAGGATAGAAGTATGAAAGCTAAGAAGGCAAAGAAAGAAGCTCGTAAAGCACTTTCGGATGAACGATATCAACACACCTTAGCCGTCGCTGACGCAGCCGTTAAGCTTGCCAAGCGGTTCGGAGAAGATACTGAAAAAGCAGAGCTGGCAGGGTTGCTACACGATATATGTAAGGAGATGAACAAACCCGATTTATTGCAAATGATTCGGGGTTCTGATACAATCGAAAAAACTAATCTAGGCGACTGTCCTTCGGTATGGCACAGTTATGCTGGAGCCGAATATGTTAAAGAAAAGTACGGATTGGATGAGCATATTGCTTCAGCAATTCGTTGTCATACCACCGGAAAAGCTAATATGAATCTGCTCGAGAAAATTGTGTTTCTGGCCGATTTCATCTCGGAGGATCGTATCAATGAACATAAAGATGAGGTCATTACTATATTGTTTGATGGTCGAAAGCAGGAACATACACTCGATTTGGCAGTATATGTAACTATAAAGAAACAGTTGCAGCACCTCGTAAACCAAAACCGTATCATACACTATGACTCAATAGAGGCATATAATTATTTAGCAGATAACCTCACTATTATTGGAGAATAGAAGAGTGGCAAAGAAAAAAGAGCAAGAAGAAAAACATATCTTCAAAGAGGAACCGACCGTAGCGACCGCAGGGAGTGTAGGGAATGCAGAGCTGACCGAAGCGACCGCAGGGAGCGAAGGGAATTCCGAAGGGAACGAAGCGACCGTAGGGAGTGCAACGCTGACCGAGCTGACCGAAGCGACCGCAGGGAGTGCAACGTTGACCGAGAATACTGAAGAAAAACAGAAAAAGAGACGGCCTAGAACCAAAAAGCGTAT
>WRIP01000040.1 GCA_009782665.1 Oscillospiraceae bacterium | reverse complement strand
TGCAGCCACGTTATCTACTCTCTGTCAAGATGTCAAACCGATACTGTTCCTTCCAAAATTGTTGATGTAATAATATCACTAACCCGAAATCATGTCAAATATTACTAAAAAAACGAATTTCTTTAGTGATGTCATACAATTCTACGAGTGTTTAAGTAATATGACTAAAACAAAAACCACCGCCAAGGTGGTTTTCTAGAATCAGAGAATCTATCAGACTCTCAGGTTCTATAATGCTGGGCTCACATTAACAGCGCGAAGCTTATTGCTGTCTTTAGGATCCTGTTCTGTATCAAACACTACTTTTTGACCCTCAGCCAATGTTTTAAAGCCATCGACCTGGATAGCAGAGAAGTGAACGAATACGTCCTCATTTGTCTCATCGTTGGAAATAAAGCCAAAACCTTTTTCCGGGTTGAACCATTTCACTGTACCGTTGTTCATTTATTACTCCATTGAAAAATATTTCTGTGAATGTTGCGAAATAAAATACACATCTTCAGTAAACCGATAGACGAACCCGATGGCTTACCAAGACATGCGAGAAATCGTAGCAACTGATCACAACTCAATTATATAGATATGATTTTTTAATGTCAATAATTATTTACTACCACTTAAAATTTGTTATCGTTTCGTAATAATTACCTTACTCAGACTCAACCAACGTAAAAAATCCGATTAGGCCTGCGAAGTTATCAGTTACATGGGGACTGGTACTATTCAACTTTGTATGACTCTGATGCCCGCGAGCGACTAAAATGCAGTCGATACCAAGAGCATCGGCGACTGCTTTATCATGTGTCGTGTCTCCTATGAGGACAATACGGTGCGGATTGTATTCGTCTTCATTCTTACATTTAATTCGGTCAATGTACTTCTGCCCGAGTGAGATTTTCTCGGTTGCATATATATCGGATATTCCGAGTATTTCGTCGAAGTATCCGGCAACATCAAATGTACTAATCTGAGATTTCAGATTACTTGACTCTGAAGCCGAGAGGATTACCTGCCCCAATCCTAACTCATGAATGACAGCTAGTGTAGTGGTTACATCCTCAAACAGAGAGATCTCTTCGTTCGAGCTGTGATACAAATCAATGTATTCGACTGCTAGTTTTTCAAACGATTCTTTAGAAAAATCAAATCCTAAACGCCGATAATATTCGACGATAGGGAAGTCGAATACCTGGTGATACTCCGCTTTTGAATTTAGCGTTGCTAGACCTCGTTTTTTCAGCATGGTATTTATACAGCTAATACTCCACTCGACGTCGTCGAGTAGGGTGCCATTCCAATCCCAGATTATCTGTGAGTATTGCTTCATATCTTATCTTTCACGCATGTGACCTAAATTTCACGACTACATATGTACTCTTTAATCGCAGCAATGATGATTCCGCATGCTTGACAGGCGGAGTAGACTTCGCTGAGATCAACAGAGATTTCGAGTGTTATCGCATACTGTTTCAGCCCTTTAATTCCTTCTTTTAGTATTAAACTCAACAGGGGATCCTTCTCGGGATTATACCGAGTAACAATCTCTGATATATCTGTTTCATATATATTACCGATGGTAATTGAACAGATTTTCACATTGCCATCGGGATCGATGCTAAGACTGGTTACATCATCCAAACGTCCGGTATATGGTAGATCACCGCAGGATAGGTCTAGTATATTCTCGCATGGTTCCGGGAAGTATTCTTTGAGGTTCACAAGAGCATTTCCGGCAGGAAATATGATGTTGCCGTCATCGACCGGAATCCCTTTATCTGTGAAACGCCTTAGTAACCTTGTTGTCTCATCGTTATATATGTTTTTTGATTCTTTTGAATCTATCCAAGCAGGACTTATTCTCACGCAGGAAGTATCTATCTCAAACAGGATACCAGCAAACATTATCACAGGTTCAAACGGTATATATTCTTGATGAAATGCGTCTACCGATATGATGATATTGTTGACACCGGATTGATATATTTCATCTGCGACCTGATGTATTCGCTTTTCATCTTTTGAGAAGTAACCGTTTGTGATTAACTGTCTTTTTGCTATGTTTTTATCCTTAGCCTTCTTGTGAATACGAGTGACTATTTCGGGGTATATGAGCGGTTCTCCACCAAACGTCATTATTGACTCAATCGAAAAGACCGAACTGAGGTGTTCGATGACCTGTACAGCTTTTTCGCTGTCAATTACAGACGAAACACCATCACGAACTCCCACCGAGCAGTGTTTACAACGTCCGTTACAACTATCGGTCACAACGAACTCTATTCGATTCAACTTTATGTACTTATTCAAATTAGCCTCATAGGTTATATGTATTGATGAAGGGGAGATATTCTCTGAATTAATCCATTGACAGTTGTATAGACACTATTTTTAGGGGTGAGGATCAACCGATGCACTCAACTGTGGATGAATCTCCTCTATTATATCAAAATGCAGTGTTTTATCCATATATTTAACTACACTCCTCATAATGAGAGTGTCGCTGTGAATCTAACATACTAGAGTAAGCCTCTATCAATTAATCCTTCGGAAATCTGAACGGCATTAGTAGCTGCGCCCTTTCGTAGGTTATCTGAAACACACCAGAGATTGATGGTGTTTGGCGCGGTCATATCATCTCGTACACGTCCGACCAAAACCAAATCTTTCCATTCATCTTTCTTTATATCAGAGGTTACTGTATAGTTTCTCTCATACGCATCAATAGATGGTGAAGTAGTGTATTCATTTGCTTTTAGTCCATCGACTAGCACTACTCCCGACAATAACATCGGATTTGAAAGTATCTCGATGGCCTTTTCTGCTCGCATAGGTTCCATAAACTCTGTATTAACAGATTCAGAGTGTCCGACCATGACCGGTACACGTATGGTTGTTGAGCAAAATAGAAGATTTGGTTCACCGAATATTTTCCGAGTCTCATTAACCATCTTCAGTTCTTCTCGGGTATATCCACTAGCAGTGAAGCTATCAATATGTGGTATACATTTGAATAATACCGGGCGTGGAAAAACCGAGTGATTATCGCCGAGAGGCTCATTAAGTAGATACTGCTTTATTTCGTCATTCAGAATATCTATCCCGGCACCGCTGTGCCCGCTAACCGATTGATATGTGGACACGACGACCCGCCGCAACCTTGCGGCTTTATGCAGCGGGTAAAGCGCGACCGCACATTTGTATTGTTGAGCAATTCGGGTTGCATATATGCTTTGTGTCTTTGGTAACGGCATCCATATTAACTTCGGGGATGACGAGCGGGATATTCGGGTACATACGAAAATCCCCGCCGTTGTCGATGACTACGCAGCCGCTCTTAACCGCGATGTCCGCCCATTCCATGCTCGCGCCCTTCGCGCCCTCTTTCCCCGCGAAGAACACAAGGTCAAGTCTTTTGAAAATATCCGCGTTGACTTTTTGGACGCTGACCGTCTTTCCGGCGATTACTTCGGTGCGTTCGCTTGTCGCCATGACTATGATTTCTCCGTCAACCGGAAATTTCCGCTCACTCAACACGCGGACGATATGCTCGCCGACCGGCCCGACGCCGAGGACTCCTATTTTGATTCCCATGATGATACCTCCAATTTCATATAGCCGCTTGTAAACGGCAAATGTTCATATTTCTTCGTTCCTGTATGAACGAAACCGTATGCGGTGTACCAGTCTTTCAATACGGTGTTTTCTTCCGTAATGCTGATAGTGACCTTGATGCCGCCTAATTCCGAAACTTTCTCCATACAAAAATCGAGTAGTTGTTTGCCGTAGCTTTTATGCCGATGCTCTGGTAAGACGGCGAGGTTGTGTATCTCATATACGCCGTCAGCTTCTTTTGAAATCGAAACATACCCGACAAGCCGTTCTTTTTCGTATAATCCATACATCAACCAGCCCCAGCTATGATGGGTTTGCAATCTCTCCGTTGTGGTTACAAACCCCACATATTTTGGGCAGTTTTGTTCGGTTAAGCCTAAGTCCTTCGCAACCGTCGCAAAACTCGCGCGGATCACCTCGGCGGCGAGGGAGAAGTCTGATGGATTAAGCCGCTGTATCATACTTCCACCCCTTCCGCGAGAATGTATTTCGGCTTGCCTTGTTCGAGGTCGTCTTTTATGTGTTCTGATAGTGATTCGAGGTTCATCACGCCGAGGTTTCCGTGTTTACGGCTCCGTACCGAAAATCCGCCCGCTTCAATGTCCTTATCGCCGACCACGAAGATATATGGGATCTTCTCTGTTTCAAAACGCTTGATTTTCTCCCGCATATGAGTTTCCGTGTAGTCGGCGTCAACCCGCAGCCCTAACTTTTTCAAGCCTATCTCCAGCCGCTTGCAATAATCGTTATGGGACTGGTTAATCGGAACGATGGCGAACTGCACCGGCGCGTACCATAATGGGAAATCGCCCTTGTAATGCTCTATCAATAAGGCAAAGAACCGCTCGATACTGCCGAACAGTGCCCGGTGGACAACGACCGGTATGTGGTTTCTGCCGTCGCTGCCGACATACTTCATCTTGAAGCGTTCGGGTAAGTTGAAATCGAACTGGATTGTGCTGCATTGCCATTCGCGCCCAAGCGAATCGTATAGTTTCAGGTCAATTTTCGGCCCGTAAAACGCTCCGCCGCCCTCGTCGATCTCGTATTCCAGCCCAGCCGCGACCACGGCTTTTTTCAAAACTTCGGTCGCCATAGCCCACTGTTCGTCCGAGCCGATTGACTTATTTTTCGGTTTGGTGGAAACGTAGGGCTTGAACTCGGTCAGCCCGAACGAACGCAGGATGTACAGCGAGAACTTGAGCGCGAACGCGACCTCGCTTTCCACTTGTTCAGGTGTGCAAATGATGTGGGCGTCGTCCTGCGTGAAGCCCCGTACTCTCGTCAATCCATGTAGGGTGCCGGATAATTCGTAGCGGTACACGTTTCCGAACTCAGCCATGCGGATCGGCAAATCGCGGTAGGATCGTGTTTCGCTGTTGTAGATGATGAAGTGGAACGGGCAGTTCATGGGTTTAAGATAGTATTCTTCGCCGTCGATGTCGATGGGGTTGTACATATTGTCCCGGAAGTTTTCCAAATGCCCCGAAATCTTCCAAAGCTCCGAGCGCCCGATATGCGGCGTGTACGCCCATTGATAACCGTTGAGCAAGTGAGCGGCCTGACTAAATTGTTCAAGCAGGAACCGGCTTGTCGCGCCTTTCGGATGCCATAAAACAAGCCCTTGCCCAACTTCATCCGATGTAGAGAAGATACCAAGCTGCGCTCCGATTTTTTTGTGATCGTGTTCAAATGCCTTTGCCATTTTGTCCCGGTGCGCCTGTAATTCCGCTTGTGTTTCAAAAGCCGCGACATAAATCCGTTGCAGCATCTTTTTGTTCGCGTCGCCGTCCTGATACGCGCCGGAAAAACCGGATAGTTCGTAAGCGCAGGGAATGTCCCTGCCCGAAAGCCGATTGTTTATCGCGTTGATTTTTTCGGGGTTCAACGGCTCCGAAAGGTCGAAATCGCAATAGAATCCGCTCTCCGTGATTTCATGGAATACCAAGCCCCCCGAATATAATTCGACTATGGCTTCTTTTAACAACTCCATGAGGTTGTCTTTGTAATTTGACATGACTATGCTCTCCTTATGATTTTATTTTTGGGTTGCCGGAGAGCGGACGGTCATCCGACCGACGGTGCGAATATATTCGGTCAAGAGTATCACCTTCTTTCATCGGTTTACGCAAATAAAAACACCTTACCGAAAACAACGTCGGTAAGGTGTAAAAAATCTATCATATTTCACCCACCAACGACTTTTAGAGCTAACACTTGTCGTCGGCGGATTGGCTGACAACAGGCGCTAACTCGTCATGGTAGTGGTGGTGTTCATGTGTTGATGCGACATAATGGATTCCCTTTCAGTGTGTCCTCAAATGAGGTCAAAAAAACATTATAGCACGGCCAAGTAGAAAAAGCAACTAATATTTTAGGTGGTGATTAGCTCATTTTTGAACCGTCCTCGCCAACGAGGAATATTTTTTCGTTCAGTTTTAAGATTATTAGTTGAACCGGAACACTACCGCGAACGTCTCCCCGACGAAAAACCATCGGGGAGAGTTCGCATAACTCCCATTTGGAGCGGGTGATGGGAATCGAACCCACGTATCCAGCTTGGAAGGCTGGTGTTCTACCATTGAACTACACCCGCGAGTTTATTTTTTAATAGTTTAGGTAATCGACTGCATGAGCTATTCTACAGAAAAACTGTAAATAAGTCAAATGATTTTAAGCGGTTCTCAGTTCTGCGTCTTGTAGGCTTTACATACCTCAGTTGTCGGACCACACATTACTTCTTTGCCATCCTCAAGCCATAAGACTCTGGTACACAATCGTTCAATTTGACGCAATGTATGGGATACAATAATTACGGTCGTTTCACCGTCAAACAACTCAGTTATTCTTTTTTCACTCTTCTCTTGGAAACGATAATCTCCTACTGATAATACTTCGTCGACAATCAGTATTTCCGGCTTTATGACCGTAGCTATAGCAAAGCCCAGTCTTGCACGCATTCCTGAAGAGAAGTTCTTTATCGGTACATCAAGAAATTCATGTAGCTCTGAAAAATCGACAATCTCATCGAGTACTCCCAACATAAAGTTTTTAGAATATCCGAGGATCGAGCCATTCAAAAAGATATTCTCTCTAGCTGTCAGTTCATCCTCAAACCCCGCACCTAACTCAATAAGGGGAGAGATAGTACCAAACGCTGTTGAGGTTCCTTTAGTCGGTTTATATATTCCGGAGATTACCTTGAGTAATGTACTCTTACCGCTGCCGTTCAACCCGATTATACCGAATACCTCACCTTTTTTTATGTTTATTGATATATCTTCAAGCGCATTAAAGCTCCGATAGGTCAGACTCCGCTTTACAATACGTATGAGGAATTCTTTGATACTATCAACCTTTTCGTTATTTATGCGAAACCGCATAGTAACATTATCTACGATGATTACATCATTACTACTCATAAATCTCCTTTAGGGGTGTCGACTACAGATGAAGTATAAACTTATCCTGAGCTTTTCGGAATACAAAAAGACCTAATATGAACATACCGAATGAGTATGCAATACATATCAATGTGGTCGTCAGGTTGGGAATTGTACCATAGAGAAATAAATCTCGAAAATACGTAATATACCAAGTGAGAGGATTGAACTTCACAATGAGACCGACCACCGGGGTGTTTTCAACAATACTGAGCGGATAGATGACCGGGGTGAGATACATCCATGCCAGTATCAAAACCGAGTATAGATGCTTAATATCTCTGAAGAATGAGTATAATACCGCTAGAATAAAACCGAACCCTATTGTGAAGATTAATAGTAACCCCAACGGGATTACTATTAAGAACATAGTAAAACTAGCGGCAATGGGTTTAAACATCAAGACGATTAGTACAGCAAGCATTGAGAACAGCAGATTGATGAAGGAGTATAGGACCTTTTCAAGAGGAAAGACATATTTCGGTACATATATCTTTTTCATCAAAGCAGAAGATCCGACAACCGATTCAAGTGCACCGTTTGTGGCTTCACTGAAGAAACTAAATAGTGTTTGCCCTAATATAACATATAGTGGGTAGTTCTCGATTTCGCTTGCTCCGATGAGCATGGAGAATACTGCGTCAAGCAGCAACATCATCAGTATTGGGTTGAGAAGACTCCATAATAAACCTAACACCGAACGGCGATACTTTATCTTTAAGTCTCGGGTAATCAGATTACCCAGCAGATATCGATACTTTTGGAATGTTTGGATATATGTTTTTATCATATTTCCTCGTTTCGTTATAGCAAACTCATCGGTTAGCGGATGTAACACCTGTTTTTTTGAATAATGATTTATCAATTTTTAGGTAAATATTTGGGAAATTTGTCTCATAAAGACATAAACACATGAAATTCAATTGACTATTTCAGATTGTAGAATATACAATTAGACTATCATAATCAGGTTAATAAATACAGTAGAACAACCTGTAAATTTAAGTTCGTAGGGAGGTATTATGGAACTGAAAAAGAACAAATTGTTACAAATATGCGGAATACTGATGATAATCGGAGGCAGCCTTCAGATAATTCTGTCCTTAATTGTCATACTAGGGTTAATAGTGCTGCTGGCGATTGCTGAATCAGGTACATTTTTACTGTTTATTTCAGCCCTGCTCATTATTGTCAGTGCAGTAGTATCCTTTATCGCTGGTATTGTTGGTACGAAGAATGCCGCAAATCCAGCAAAAGCAGATAAATGCATTTTTTATGGTTTCTTCTGCATTGCTTTATCACTACTGGGCAACATCATAGGTATTATCGGCGGCAACTTCAATACAATGAGTTTGTTTACCGGTCTTGTGATTCCCGGACTTTATCTCTTAGGAGCCTATCAGAACAAGAAGCTTCAGGGATAGTATCTGCTATTTCAACATCAGATCAGAGACTTCTTCTAGAAGTTTCTGATTTTTTTGTATCACGATTCGTCACTGATATTTGCTTTTCCGGTGATGTTATCTACCTGAATCTTAACTACCAGTGTTCGTTTAATAGATGAAGTTACTTCAGCATCGAAGTTTTCTAGGTTAGCTAAGGCATATTTCTCTGTGATTGATCTCAAGACATGTGTTTTTTCTTCATTGTCTTCTATAAATGTTGCCTTACCGTAGGCAATTGCACTCTTGTATTCAGTTGAAAAACTATATGGTAGTAATTTCGAATAACTGACTGCAGATATACAGACATTTTGATTTGACTTGAGGTAATCAATCTTTTTTCCTTCTGTTGCACTATGAAAGTAGATGTTACCTTTTTCGATTACCGGTGAAATCGGAACACAATAGGGATTACCCTCGATATCGGTAATAGCTAAAATCGCATACTCACAATCGGTAA
>WRIP01000039.1 GCA_009782665.1 Oscillospiraceae bacterium | reverse complement strand
CCTATATATTCTAACAGACAATGATATCCCTGTTTCGATGGTAAAGATGGACCGTTCGATGCAGACGGTATGCGGGGTATCTTATGTGTATACTCCAGAATACTTACGCAAGAAGGGTTACGCAACCTCGTGCGTAGCTGCTGTTAGCCAAATGATTCTAGAAAGAGGATTCACCAGCTGTGTACTCTACACCGATATAGCTAACCCCATCTCCAACAGTATCTATCAGAAGATAGGATATGTTCCAATCTGCGATTCTTTAGTTATTGTTTTTGAGTAAATATGGTAATAATATCTCTTCTAAATATGAAGGATTGACTTGCGATTGATATCGTTTGACATGTAAGCTCAATCCCCATATACTTTAGTCAATAGAGAAATTGTTCAAAAAATAAATTACAGATGGAGTGTAGTATGGGAAAGACATTATGTGTAATACAAACAAGTGCAGTAAGTTGTACAGAAATCAGCCAGCTTTGTAAAGAGTATCTACCAGGAGTAAAATACATCGAGATAATCGATTCTACCCTCATTGATGAGGTAGTCGGTTCCGGTGGTGTAACCCCCAGCGTCAGACGTCGTCTTCTCTCGTACTATGATACTGCTGAGAGATATGGTGCTGATGTGATTCTGAACCAGTGTTCTTCGGTGGGAGAGGTCGTAGAGATAGGCAGACAGCTGGTAAGTATCCCCATTATTAAGGTTGATGAACCTATGATGGTAAAGGCTGTAGGACTAGGAACCAAGATAGCGCTTGTAGCTACGGTAGCAACAACGGTAGGACCTAGCGGTCGTCTCTTACGTTCAGTTGCCGAACGAGAGGGTAAAGATATAACGGTAACAGAGTATCTCGAGGACGGTGCAATGCTTGCATTGATGGCAGGAGATAGAGATAAGCATAATAGTGTACTACTCTCAGCCATCGAAAAAGCTGCAGCAGAGAATGATGTGGTTGTACTAGCACAAGGAAGTATGACTGCAATACTGCCATTAATCGGGCATATTGATAAACCGGTACTAACCAGCCCTAAGTTAGCATTTGAGTATCTGAAAGAGTTTATGGGTTAATGCTAGAAATCACCGGTGTTTGGATTTTCATGACTACTTTGTGGTAGTGAATTTGAAGACTTCCTTTCTTCAAATATCTCGGTGATATGTATTATGAACATTATGTCAAGACAAAATTAGACGAATTAACAGTTGTAAGCTAATGGAGATAATATCTGCTTGTTCATCGGCGGGATTATCTCCTAGTACAATGTAGTATAGTTTTCAGTGGTAGGTTACTCTTTTATGGTATTCTGTAGGTTAGAGGTTTATCTGCGAACTGGTTATTTTCTCAGAAACCATACTGACGACGTTATGCTGCTAAGATAGTGATTCTATAGAGGCTATTTTAGTCAAACTGCGATTTACTCTGGCATAATTAGTAGTTGCACACTACACCACGTAAACATCCATAAACTACATTGAAATCAACTATTGGTGAAAGTATTATGAGTATACAAAAAGCATATGCGTTTCCTCATCCACCACTTGCTATTGCAGAAATCGGCAAGGGTGATGAAAAGCTGATAACAGACACGTTGATGGCATTTGATATCGCAGCTAAGGAGATTGCGCAGTTGGCTCCCGAGGTGATTGTCTTCGTAACTCCGCATAATATCAACTATTCCGACTACATCGTAATCTCGGGTGGATATGCAACAAAAGGAAACTTCGCCCGTTTCGGAGTTCCCGGTATCAGCTTTAATGTCGAATATGACAGCGAGTTCTGTGAGATTCTAGCAAGAACTGCAGCAAAAAGAGATATCACTGCAGGAACTGAAGGTGAACTTGATAGGAATTTGGATCATGGGGTTATGGTTCCCATGTATTTCATTATGAAATACTACTCCGATTTTAAAGTCGTCAGAGTATCTCAATCAGGTTTAGAACTCTCAACTACATATATGTTTGGTGAATGTATAAGGGAGACCGCTCAGTTACTGTCACGTCCTACTGTGGTAGTAGCTAGTGCCGATCTCTCACACAAACTGGAGGGAAGCCCCTATGGTAGTAAGCCTGAGGGTGCTGAGTTCGATAGTCAGATAGTTTCAATTATGAAATCGGCTGACTTTGGTAGTTTGTTTAAGATTGATGATGAGTTAAGAGAAAAAGCTGCGGAATGCGGATATAGGTCATATCTCACCATGGCAGGGTGTTTTGACAAGCAACAGGTAAAGGCGAAACTCTTATCATACGAGGGACCGTTCGGTGTCGGATACGCAGTACTAGACTTTGAACCGCAGGAGAGTGATGAATCGAGAAATTTCAGAGAGCAGTATATGAAAAACAATTATGATGAAGCAGTTTTAGCCAAGACCACTGAAGACGACTATTGTAAATTAGCACGAGAATCTTTAGAATACTCTGTAAAGAATAATGAAGTTTTACCTAAGCCAGCAAATCTACCAGATGAGATGTATAAAGAGCAGGCAGGAGTATTTGTCACCATACATAAGGCAGGATTGCTTCGTGGATGTATTGGTACCATATCTCCCACCAAAAACAGTGTTGTAGAAGAGATAATACAAAATGCAATATCTGCAGGACTTCAAGATCCTCGCTTTACCCCTATTAAGGTGGAAGAACTCGATTTTTTAGAGTATAAGGTGGATGTATTGAAACCAGCTCAAGAGGTATCTTCAACAGATGAGCTTGATGTAAAGAAATACGGGGTTATTGTTTCCAGCGGTAGCAAAAGAGGTCTGTTGTTACCCAATCTCGATGGTGTTGATACTATAGAGCAACAGTTAAGCATTGCAAAACAGAAGGCATCGATTAATGAACATGAAAAGGTCAAAATCGAACGGTTTGAAGTAGTACGCCATGGTTAATGCAGAATTCTATGAAACTGTAGAAAATAATCTCGTGAGATGCAATTTGTGTCCACATGAATGCCTCATCTCAAACGGAAACACCGGTTTCTGCAGAACCAGAGTTAATCTTCTAGGTACTCTGTATTCAAAAACATATGGTCACATCTCTTCAATTGCACTCGATAGGGTAGAGAAGAAACCCTTATATCAATTTCATCCGGGTAAGTATCTATTATCGATAGGAAGTTATTCCTGTAATATGCGATGCGGTTTTTGTCAGAACTACGAGATTTCGCAAGAATATGACGAGGATTTTGCGTCTGGCAGAAGTTTTCTGCCTTCCGAGATAGTGGACATGGCAGTTTATCTCAAGCCTAAAGGCAATATTGGAATCGCATATACATATAATGAACCACTAATCAACTATGAATTTGTCTCAGAATGCGCTAAAATATCAAGAGAACATGGTTTACTTAATGTACTCGTAACAAACGGGTTCATCAATGAACAACCGTTAGTGAAAATTCTACCATATATAGATGCTGCAAATATCGACCTGAAAAGCTTCAGTGATGATTTCTATCGATCTTGTGACGGAGCAATTTCTACCGTTAAGAACACTATAGAGATAATGTATAAATACTGTCACATTGAGGTTACAACTCTCGTGATACCAGATGAGAATGATTCTGTATCTAATATTGATGCTTTGACATCATGGCTTGCATCTATAGGAGAGGATATCCCCCTTTTCCTATCACGGTTTTTCCCAAGATATCAGTACTTAGGGTATAACCCGACATCTATTGAATCGTTAAAAGAATTAAAGCAAGTAGCCGAAAGACACTTGAAATACGTATATTTAGGTAATGTATAGATTGAACGTTAAAAACCGTAATACAAGAGTATTCAAAGAAAAAAGGATTAACATATGAGACAAAGAAAAATCATATCACTAATACTTCTTCTTGCTATATCGATAGCTCTTTTCGGTTGTAGTAAAGACCCTTCGGTCCGTGATATCACTGCTGTTACTTCATATACGAGCATACCGGGTATTACAGAATCCGAAAAACTAGCTATTGAGCAACTAAAGAAATCATACGATAGTTTTACATACGGTGTGTTAGAATCTACCGAGGTGTTCTACGGCACCGATGGAAATATGCATGGGTTTGCAGTTGAGATATGCACACTGCTAGAGCAACTGTTTGGCATCCCCTTTATACCGGTAGAGTATACCTGGAGCGATCTATTGAATGACTTAGAATCAAACCAACTTAATTTTACTGGTGAACTCACTGCCACAGAGGTTAGGATTGGTTCAAAAAGCGAACTATTTGAGATAGAAGGGGAGTTGGTCAGAGGTGAGGGATACCTCATGTCAGAACCAATAGCTCAACGTATGCTACGCGTGTATACCACCGATGATAAAACGATAATCCATGAAGAGGATATCGACGGATTTAAAATAGGGTTCATGCAGGGAACCGTTACCGAGTATATTATCAGACAGAGGTATAACCTGAACTTCACTTCGGTTGAGATTACCGTACCAAACGATGCTCCAAAGGGTACTATTGAGTACGATGTAGCGGTTGAGATGCTCCATGAAGGAAGTATCGATGCGTTCATAGAAGAGGCTACAGCTGACAAAGTGATTAACCGATACATCGACATTAAGTCACATATGTTGTTCAATATGATACATTCTCCTGTATCACTGACCACTGCTGACGCAGATCTTGAAGTCATCATCTCGGTCATGAACAAGTATATTGCTACCGGTGGTGCTGAATACTTAAACGACCTATATATTAAAGGTGAAGCAGACTATTCCAAATATAAGCTGCAAAACTCATTCTCTGACGAAGAAAGAGCATATATTTCTTCACTTAAGGAGCAAGACCAACCGGTATATGTAGGATATGAGTATGATAACTATCCCATCTGTTTCTATAACGAAACTGAAAAGATGTTTCAAGGTATTGCCGTTGATGTCATTTATGAAATCGCACAGCTGACAGATATTCGGTTTGAGACTAAGAGTAGCAGTGAAACTACCTTCCGACAAGCATATGATATGCTGCTTAACGGTGAAGTGGATATCCTTACTCAAATTACCATGACCAAAGAACGCTCAGATGTACTGAGGTGGAGTCGAGTACCATATACGACCGAACACTACTGTATACTATCGAGAAACGAAGTCCCATATCTGTCACCTCATCAGGTACATCGAATGACCGTAGGAGTTGTAAATGATGATGGTAAGATAAAGGTATATAACGGGTTTTTTCCGGAAGATGAGAATTTAGTTGAATATGAATCGCAATATGAGTGTCTTGATGCACTTGAGAATACAGAGATAGATCTGATGATGGGTTCGGAGTTTAATCTGCTCACAGAGATTAACTACCGAGAGCGGTCCGGGTTGAAGATTAACTTAAAGCTGACTGAAGTGATGGATAATAATTTCGGATATCGGCAAGATAGTGAGATTCTAGCATCAATCATAGATAAAACGCAGGAGTATGTAGATACCGAACGTATTGAGATCAGTTGGACCGGAAAACAATTCGACTACTCACAGAAACTCTCCTCAGAACGTGCCACATTTATGTTAATAATCTTAGCTATTCTAGTTGTTGTTATAACAATAATGATATTCATATTGCTACATATGATGAAACTGTCAAAACAACTTCAGGAGGTAGCTAGATATGACGCGTTGACCGGGATATTCAATCGAAGATACTTCATGGAATTGGCTCAAATGCAGCTGTCCCGTCTAGAGCGTACAAAAACCGAAAGCTATATCACGATATTTGATCTCGATCATTTCAAGTTAGTCAATGATACATACGGTCATGTTGCCGGTGATAAGGTGTTGAGAGATATTGCACAACGAGTAAAGAAATCAATTAGGGAGTATGACATCCTAGCTCGGTATGGTGGAGAAGAATTCATTATCATGATAAGTGATAATGATAAGCTCACTAAAGAAAATGCAATGATTGCAATAGAACGCATCAGATCAGAAATTGAACGACGACCTATCAGATATAATGATGATAATATCTGTGTAACAGCAAGTTTCGGAGTTGCTTGTGCACAGCCTCGTTCTTCACTGCTAAAGGTTATCCAACAGGCTGATGATGCACTTTATGTTGCAAAAGAAACCGGGAGAAACAAAGTGGTTTTCTCAGGTGAAGATGAAAGTAGTGAAGACGATGTTGGTTCTGAAGATTAGTTGATTCAATCGTAACTGAAAGAATCGGTCTTATTGTACAGGTGAAAAGATGCATTATGCCAGATACAAGACGATACTGTCTGCTAAGAACGGGATGAATCTGTATAGAGGCTGTACACACGGGTGTATCTACTGTGACAGTAGAAGCCGGTGTTATGGTATGGATCACGACTTCGAGGATATAGAGGTTAAGCAGGATGCTATATATATACTCGAAGAGCAGCTCAAACGTAAGAGAAAAGTAGGCATGATAGGTACTGGAGCTATGTGTGACCCATATATACCTCTGGAAGAAGAGCTGTTAATCACTAGAAAAAGCTTAGAGCTAATAGAGAGTTACTCGTTCGGCATTGCAATACAAACGAAATCAGCAACAATACTGAGAGATATTGATCTGCTGAAGCGAATAAACGAGAAAACCAAATGTGTTGTTCAGATTACCTTGACTACATATGATGAGCATCTATGTAAAATACTCGAACCCTATGTTTCTACTACAGCTGAGCGTTTCGAAGTACTAAAGATAATGAACAATGAAGGCATCCCAACGATTGTTTGGTTATGTCCGATATTACCTTTCATCAACGATACTGAAGAGAATCTAGTTGGGATTCTCGATTATTGTATTAAGGCAAAGGTAACCGGAATTCTGTGTTTTGGTTTCGGTACCACCATGAGGGAGGGGAGTAGGGAGTATTTCTATAGTAAACTCGATGAATATTTCCCGGGAATGAAACAGAAGTACATCGAAAAATATGGTAACGCATATAGTTGCCTCAGCCCTAATAACGCAAATCTTCAAAAGATTTTCAGCCAAAGTTGTATACAGAACGAGATAATGTACGAAACGGGTGAAATATTTGATTACTTATACCGATTTGAACCAAAAAATAATCAAACCACATTGTTTTAACAACTATTGAAATTATTTTGCACTGCTTTTCACTTAAAGAGTAAGCAGTACTACTAATAATGCTTTATTTCGCTGTGATTCGGCTGTACTACCTATTTACCTTACACTAGAGATGTATGACGAGATATTAAGGGTCGGTCATTTAGGAGATAAATGACCGACCTCATAAACTTTCTCTTACAATAACTCTTGCCCTATTTGAAAGCCTCATCAAGGATTGCTCTTGAAGCTTTACCATCTGCTGCCCATTTAGCTGCAGAGCTCCAAAGTTCTCCACCTAAGCAGAAATCTCTGACACCAAGGTCTAGATACTTTTTAATCAGATCCGGATCTGCTGCCATTAACTCAGCTCTTGGACGCACACCGTGTCTGAGTGCGGCTTCGATGCATTTCTTCTCTACTTCGCGAACCTCATCCATGTGATCTCTGAAGTTGAACCCGCTGTTCATTGAGAAGTCTGAGGGACCAAATTGAATCATATCTACTCCGTCAACAGAACAGATTTCCTCAATATTGTCAGCAGCATCTTTTTTCTCGATCATGAATAGTTTTACAGTATCACGGCAACGCTGTACAAAGTCCATCTGTGACATGCCTTGAATGTTTCCGACAAGACGTCTGGTTGGAATACCAAACATTCCTTTGTCCTGGAAACTGTCTGACATAACAGTTGAGATAGTTGCCTCAACATCAGCTGCGGTTTTATGATCGGTCCAAAGAATGCCCTGGAAACCACTACAGATAGCTTTTTGTGCAACATATGCACGGTTAGCATAATCTGTTTTGATGATGGAACCTAAACCGTGAAGCTCCGCTGCGATACAGAGATTCTCTAGATCATATTGATCAAATGGTGCATACTCCGCAGAGAATTCAAAATAGTCATAGAATCCTGTTACACCAACAGATTCTACCATTATCGGCCATGTACTAAACACACGGGTCGCAAGAGTAACATTCCCTGCATTCAGGGCCTCTCTTAATTTGTTAACATTTGACGCCATTTTTCACCTCATATTATAGTTAAATTTGTATAGCGAAATATTAAACGCATGCGTTTAATAATGTGCAGGGCCTTTTACGGCTTCAATCTCGTTACCTTCGAGAAAATCTCTGAATGCTTTACCATCGTTTCTCCATTTGGCAGCTGCACTCCAAAGCTCTCCACCGACACAGAAGTCCTTGACACCCATATCAAGATATTTCTTGAATGTATCAGCATCTGCTCCCATTAATTCTGCACGAGGACGTACACCATGCTTAATCGCAACCTCAATGCATTTTGCTTCTGCTTCACGTACCTCAGCCATGTGATCCATGAAGTTAAAACCACTGTTCATTGAGAAATCTGAAGGACCGAACTGGATCATATCAACTCCGTCCACCGAGCAGATTTCCTCGATGTTCTCAAATGCAGCTTTCTTTTCAATCATAAATAGCTTAACGACATCTCTACAGATATCAACGAAGTCCATCTGTCGCATACCCTGGATGTTTCCTATGAGTCGTCTGGTTGGGATACCGAACTGACCACCATCCTGTAGACTGTCTGACAAGACCATTTTGATAGTTGCTTCGACATCTTCGGCTGTCTTATGGTCGGTCCATAATATGCCTTGGAATCCACTGCAGATAGCTTTTTGGGACACGTAGGCACGATTAGCATAATCGACCTTTATAATAGATCCCAACGAGTGCAATTCCGCTGCGCGTGCGATGTTTTCAAGATCATATTGATCAAACGGAGCATACTCCGCGGAAAACTCAATATAATCATAAAAACCTGTCGCACCTACTGCTTCGGTTATGACAGGCCATGTGTTGAAAACTCGTGTTGCGAGCGTCGGATTGTCTGAATTGATTAGTTCTCTTAATCTGTTTACATTTGACGCCATACTACACCTCATACAATATTTTATTTGGCTCCGGAACAAAAGATACCGGAATCTTCAACAATTTTTATTCTAGCATTCTGAGTGCTTTTATTCAATACATATATCCGACAATTTTGACCTAATTGTGATGAAAATATGTCTTTGCACATATTTTACTGTTCAGTTTGGTAAATATCCTGAAATAGTAATGAAAAAGCAGGAAACTACGATAGTTTCCTGCTTAAATCTTCAGGATATAACCGTATAGTTCGTATCTAGTTTTTTACTTGGCTACAAAATATACAGGCAGTTCATGTTTATACATAACTGGGTATGCACTTGACGCAACTCAAGCCATTCTATAGAATATCATTGTGAATAATTATCCTAACAACTTAATATAATTCATGGAATTCTTTAGAACAGAAGAAGACTGTATACGTTA
>WRIP01000038.1 GCA_009782665.1 Oscillospiraceae bacterium | reverse complement strand
GATCGATCTGATATTCGGCTAAGGTTTCCGGTTTGCCTTCCCAAAAAATATGTAGGTCCTCATTAAACGCTTCAAAGCTGCGCCGCGCTTTCCGGGCTACGATATCGAAGCAAAGCATCCCTTGGTGACCACCCCGATGGGTTAATAAGACCATAATGGTATCAGGAAAATTGATCTCCAAGCGGCTAGCCTTCCCCGCTATGGCTGCAATGTTTTCAATATCGCCGAATGCTTTATAAATCCAGGGGAGTTCGATGGCCATGATCTCTCGGACCCCATTGGTGCGCTTGTCATGCACAAAGAAATCCTTATAATTTTCCCAAGGATGCCAATCCGGCAGATACTGACCGACGTGATAACGATAGCTAAGCTTTTCTTTGCCTTTTGCAGCACGCGAGATAAACTCGATTTCCTTGCGATAGAGTGGGGTAGAAGAGAGAAAGAGCACCTTATGATTAGCAACTGCAAGTGATATATTTTCATCATACTGGTCGTCTGTGAGGTTTATCTCGGAGAACACATGAACGTTGTTCGCAAGCAATATACCGATTATCTCTCCGTGGGTGAGAGGAGGGGTCGAGACAAAGGCTGCATCCGGTTGAAAGTTAACTAATGCCGCAGTAAGACTGTCATAACAATCGATACCGAGTGTAGCTTCAGTTTGCTGCCGTCTGCTTTCGGAAGCGTCCACGCCGACCAGTAAAAAGTCACTCCAGAACGCTTGCAGTAATCGCAATCGACGTTTTCCCATCGAGCCTAAACCGATGACTAGTATCTTCATGAACCGTTTCCTGCCTTGTGTTGGATGTAGTATAGTTTTCTATCTCAGCTTTTGTGAGATAGAGATTAGAGATCATAGAATGACTTTATTTTTTGATGCGGGGAATCTAGGTATTCCAGTATTCGAGCAACGATACTCTTTGCGACATCGACTCCTTGGTAGGGATTGACAACATCAGCTATACTCTGCTTGAACTCATCCGACAGCGCTGTTTTAATCGCGGACAGTATCGATTCTGAGTCGTCTTCACAACAGATGATACTCTTTGCCATTACACGTCCCTTTTGACGATCCCCAATATTGACGGCAGGGCAGACCAGTGACGGGCTCTCTACAATTGTACTGCTGGAGTTTCCCACCACTACGGCGGCATATCTCATTGCATTCAGATAATTTCGTGAACCCAAATTATCATAGAGTTTACAGGTCTTGTTTCGGTTACAGTAATCCTGCAGTATTTCGTTTATTCTACTGCCACCTGCGTCGGCATTAGCCTTTGTAAAGATGACTGGAAGGGCAATCGTCTCAAGAGCGGTGAGTAGAGCATTAAGAGCCTGATCAACATCGGTGTTTGATATCGTCTCGGGATGATATGTCACCAACAGATAGTCATTTAGGATATCAAACCCTATAGTGTCTCCAAGTAACTCGGGTGACATCCGTGGGAGTTTCAAGATGTTTTCTACACCGAGTGCTCCTACTGCAAAGACCCGGTCGGGCGACTCACCGAGTTGTATGACCCGGTTGGCATAGACTTCGGTGGAAGGGAAGTGTAGCAGCGATAGTTTAGTTATACAATGTCTATATGCATCATCTAGTGCACCCTCGGTTACATCACCACCCGATATATGTGCAATCGGTATCGCATGGAAGGTCGCAGCCAGTGCTACAGCTAGCATCTCATACCTGTCTCCTAACAGTATAAGCATATCTGGCTTAACCTCGGCAAAGTAGTTGCCGAACTGCGTAATCGCGCTAGCAAAGGCGGTGTCGATATTCTCGGATGGGTTATCCCCCAGGATATCGAAACATCGGCTTATCTCATATCCACCGTCAGTAATCTCCGAGATAGTAGCACCGTAGTCGGCAGACAGATGGGCACCGGTTACTAGTAACTGTAGCCCCACTGAGTGACACAGTATCTCGTCAATCACCCCTCGAAGCAACCCGAATTCCGCTCTAGAACCGGTCACAACCGCCAGCATATATTCTGATTTGTTACCACAGTTCATACCTCAACCTCAACAGCAATGTGTATATATGATATCATATATCAATTACTTTATGATATAGATTAAGCGATATTTCGTCGGTTGCTTTTTACTATCGTTTGAGCTATTATGTAACCGAAAGAAATCGTTTTTTGAGGTGAAGCGATGTCAAAAAAAATACTGGTTACAGGTGCGGACGGGTTCATCGGAAGCCATCTGACCGAAGGGTTGGTTGAAGCTGGCTTTGATGTGCGTGCATTTTGCTTATATAACTCTTTCGGAAGTCGTGGCTGGTTAGATCAAACCGACCCACATATATCTTCATCCATCGAGTTTTTTATGGGAGATATACGAGATCCTAACGGTGTAAGGTTGGCGATGAAGGGGATTGATACAGTGTTTCATCTGGCTGCACTCATCGGTATTCCTTTTAGTTATCATTCACCCGATAGTTATGTAGACACTAACATTAAGGGGACACTCAATCTACTTAATGCAGCCAGAGATGAGCAGCCAGCTAGAATAATGATAACCTCCACCTCAGAGGTATATGGCACTGCACGCTATGTTCCGATGGATGAACACCACCCATACAGCGGGCAGTCCCCCTACTCAGCGACTAAAATTGCTGCCGACCGACTTGCTGAGAGTTATCATCGGAGTTTCGGACTTCCGGTGACCATTGTCAGACCCTTTAATGCCTTTGGACCCAGACAATCAACCCGAGCCATAATTCCTACCATTATCTCACAGCTACTGGCTGGTATGTTGGAAATACATCTCGGTAACCTCACTTCGACCAGAGATTTTAACTATGTCAAGGATACCATTCGCGGTTTCATGTTGCTAGCTGAAACCCCGGCGGCAGACGGACAGGAAGTCAATATCTGTACCGGGACCGAAGTCGCTATTGGGGAACTCGCCAAACTGTTGATTGGAAAGATCAATCCCGAAGCCGTTATCGTCTCCGACTCGATGAGATTACGACCGGTTAACAGCGAGGTTGAACGTCTGTTCGGAGATAACACTAAAATTAAACAACTCTGCTCATATACACCGAACTATTCGTTGAGTGAGGGGTTGGATGAGACAATTTCATGGATGCAGCAGCATCCTGATAGCTATGACGCGACTAGATACGGTATATGAGGAAGATAGAAATGTTTGATTTCATACCATTGTCGGTACCTAATTTAAAAGGACGAGAACTCGAGTATGTCACACAAGCGGTTGAGACAGAATGGGTGTCATCCAGTGGACCGTATATACTCGATTTCGAACAGGCAATCGCGCAGTATATTGGGGTCGATGATGCTGTGGCAGTACAAAGCGGGACCGCGGCACTGCATATGGTATATCTTGAAGCCGGTATCACGGATGAGGATATGGTAATAATGCCGGATCTGACCTTCATCGGAACACTCAATCCAATAGGATATATCGGTGCCGAACCGATACTGTTCGACTGTGATGAGTTTCTGTGTATTGATCCAGAGAAGATAGAGAGATTCTGTGCCTTAGAGTGTGATATACGGGATCAACAGCTGTTCCATAAAGGGAAGAATAAACGGGTTAAGGCCATTGTAGCAGCGCATATTTTCGGTGCACTCTGCGATATGGAAAAGATAATGGATATCGCTGAGCGATATCATCTGACAGTGATAGAGGATGCTTCCGAGTCGCTGGGATGCCGCTTTAGTACCGGTAGATATGCCGAGAGACATGCCGGAACTATCGGTGATTTTGCGGTCATCTCGTTCAACGGTAATAAAATTATCACCACCGGCGGGGGTGGAATAATACTCGCACGCAACAAGCAACAGCTGGAACATATACGGTATCTGTCACGTCAGAGCAAGGATGATGAGCTGCGATTTATCCATAATGAGATAGGATACAACTACCGGATGACCAACCTACAAGCTGCTCTTGGTCTGGCACAATTGGAACAACTCGACAGTTTCGTCGAGATAAAGAAACGCAATTACGAAATATATGAGAGTTTCGGTCTGAAGCTACTCTCGTACGGAGCCAGGACGATATCTAACTATTGGTTCTATTCGCTTTTGACCGACAACCGCAGGGATTTACTCATAGAGCAACTGGCAGAAAAAAGCATTCAAACCCGACCTGTCTGGGAGCTGATGCACCGCCTGCCGCCCTTCAGTAAATATATAACCTTTGAGATAGAAAAAGCCGCATACTATCATACCGAGATAGTAAATATTCCCTGTTCCTCCAATCTGACGATAGAAGCAGTGGAATATGTGGCAACAGAGATAAAGGACATACTGGGATAGTCAATAACCCACCACTTACAGAAGCGGGGGCTTGTAAAAGCCCTTATTGATTAGTCTAAGTTCTTATAAAGAACTACGTTACTTAAGAATATTTAGGCACTTCAGAATACTAGAGAATAAATATTGTTTAGGGATAATCATGAGTGTCAACACTGTAACGGTAAAAGTGGTGACAAAGTACTGGGTGTGCATCATCTTGAAAGTAGAAAAACTGGTGGTGATTCTCCAGATAATTTAATCACACTTTGTGAGACTTGCCATACTAAATATCATCAAGGAAAGATAGAGTTAAAACAAAAAAGAGGACAAAGTCTTAGAGATACTACTTTTATGGGGATTATGAGGTGGACTTGTTATGAGCAACTTAAGGAGATATATCCTACTGTTACAATGACATATGGTTATATAACAAAAACCAACCGTATTAGTAATAATATTGAAAAATCCCATAGTTCTGATGCATATTGCATTACAGGAAATCTAAACGCAAAACGTAACGAGGAGATATTTATTCAGAAATTCGTAAGGAAGAACAATCGAAGTTTATACAAAGCAAACCAACTTAAAGGTGGTAGATGGAAAGCCAATAAAGCTCCTTACGAAGTTTTAGGGTACAGATTATTTGACAAGATCAAGGCAGAAGGTGAAGAGTGGTATATATTTGGAAGAAGAAATACTGGATATTTTGATTTACGAAATCACACTGGCAGCAAACTAAACAAAGGCAGTTATTCATATAAGAAAACGATATTACTCGAAAGAAACAAAACACTATTAACAGAAAGGGGAAAGCACAGTCCTCCCCCACTTTCAGAAGTAGGGGTATCCTGTGCATAAGCTCGATGAATAATGTACTGATAATCGGAGACAGCACCTGTGATCTGCCCATATCTTATCGCAAATCTCTAAATGTTGGATTTATGCCGTTACCGGTCAATGTCGGAGATGAACCGAGGCTGGATATGTACGATGTATTTCCTGATGAGATTTTTGAGTATTTTACAAAAACAGGCAAACTCTGTACCACATCTGCTCCCAATGTCAATGACTATGTTGAGTTCTGGACTGCTCTGAGAGAAGAGGACCCGAACTGTGAGATACTGCATTTCCATATCAGTTCAGAAATGACCGTTACCCATGCAGAATCTGAAAAAGCTACACATCAATTTGAAAACATCTACTCCATCGACACTCGAAGTGTTTCGGTAGGGGTGGCTGTCATTCTGTTGGAAGCCTGTCGGCTTCGCGATGAAGGAAAAAGTGCAAAAGAAATATATGATGAGATAGAGCGGGTAAAACACCTCGTTAAGGTTGGTTTTGTACTCGACAGTGTGGAGTACCTGTATAAAGGTGGTCGTTGTACTGGACTACAGGCATTGGGTGCTAATCTGTTAGGTCTTCATCCAGCTATAAACATGGTTGACGGCGCTCTGGTTCCCGGTAAAAAGTATCGCGGAGCTCTTGTTAACGTCTACAGAGACTTCATCGCTGACAGCCTATCCGGTAAAGGCGATGAAATAACTGCCAATAGAGTCTTCATCGCCAATACATCATATAACGAAGAGACAAATAGTTATGTTGCTCAACTAATAGGTGACGTGTGTGACAGTGTGGATGACATAGTTTTTGTCCAACCCGGTTGCTCTATATGTGTACATTGTGGTCCTAAGACGTTGGGATATGCATATCTGACGAAGGAGTAATCGCAATGGTTGAAATCCAAAAGGTCACCACTAAAAGACAGAAACGTATTTTCGTTAACTTTGTGCTTGATATGTATAAAGGGAACCCGAATGCGGTTCCGAAACTATACATCGACGAGATGAATATCTTCAATGAAAAAGTAAACCCTGCCTATGAGTTTTGCGATGTTGTGCAGTTTTTAGCGTATGAATCCGATCGTTGTGTCGGCAGAATAGCGGGTATCTATCATCGCAAGTCTAACGAAAAATGGAACGAAAACGCTGTCCGTTTCACCCGGTTCGACTTCATCGATGACATATCCGTCTCCACTGCCCTACTTGACGCGGTTGAAGTATGGGGACGTGCACTCGGTGCTAATCGAGTCATCGGACCCATAGGGTTTACTGATTTCGATCAACAGGGTATGCAGCTAGAAGGATTTGAATACCCCTGCAACTACATAACCCTTCATAACTTCGAGTACTACATATCCCACATGAACGAGTTGGGTTACGACAAAGAAGTGGATTGGGTGGAGTATCGTCTGGAAATACTGTCAGAAAAGCAGGAGATGCTCTACAAGTTGGCAGATAGGGTTCAAAGACGTTTGAATGTACGGCTGATGGAATTCACACGAATGAGTAAACTAAACAAATACCTTCCCAAGATAATGGATTTGGTAAACGAAGCCTATAAAGATCTGCATGGTGTTGTGGAACTCACCGACCGTCAGATATCCCAATATATTAATCAACTAAAATTGGTACTCAACCCCGAATATGTGAAGCTCATTTTTGATAGTTCAGATGAACTCATCGGGTTTGGGTTCGGAATGCCATCATTTAATAAGGCCCTGCAAAAGAGTAATGGGCATCTGTTCCCCTTCGGATGGTTGCGAATACTCTTAACCTCTAGAAAGAAAGGCGGAGTATTGGATCTCTATCTGGTCGGTGTAAAAGACAACTATCGCACCAAAGGATTGCCGGCAATACTGCTAGCAGCAATGCAAAAAACTGCAAAGAAAAATAATGTACTCTATGCCGAGACAGGTCCGGAACTTGAAGATAATAAACAGGTTCAATCTCTATGGAAATACTTTAACTCTACTCAGCATATTAAACGACGTTGTTGGAAGAAATCACTCATCTAGTCCCGCTATAATTACTACTTCCGACAACAGAAAGGAAGATGCTCTTACATGCTGTTCTGTACCAACTGTAAACAGATGATTCTATATAATCCGGGATACTGTCCCAGTTGTGGGATGCTTTTCACCTCAGTGGATCTTCTCAGTGAGCACGACAGAATACATGCTGAAACGCTTCATAAGAAATGGCTCGATAGCTCTTCTAAGAGACGAAAAGTGCGTGTTTCTCTTTCTCAAAATGAGCAACCAGTTGTCGCTAACCGACAATCACAGTCAGCTACAATCAGCCCGATAAGTCCTGGGCGACGACGATTACCAAAAGGGCTGATTAGCTCAATCATTAGTGTACTTGTAGTAATCATCGTCTCGATAGCAATATACTTTTTAACTTCAAGATAAAAAGACATCCTCGATTAATCAGCTTGGATGTCTTTTTTATTGATTTTGTCCAGTAAGCGTAGTTTTTCTTTTCGAGGTAATCGCTTTATGGCGAACTCTCGTTTGAGTGCACTACTCCTGTTTTCAAAGCTCTCGCTATATGAAAGTTCTACCGGTCGTCTTGTTCTAGTATATCTCGAACCCTGCCCGCGATTATGTTCCTTCAAGCGTCGATCAATATTATTTGTGATACCGGTATACAGTGTACCATCCGAACAGGTCATAATGTATACGTAATACTTCATATGTCACTCTTTCACAATTGAGTTTTCCAGCTATATCTTATCGTTCTGTATTGTTAATTCGTTGTTCAGCACCGAGTTCACTGGCCGTTTTCAGGGCATCCATACCATACCGTCCCTGCAGTCCGTTATATGCTTCACTAAGACGCTTATCGATACCGGGTGTGGATGTTTCAAACAACGATACCTGATTTGATTTTCCGTCACTGAACCCACTTAGTGAGATACCAACCAACCGTATCGGAGATATATCAATACTCTCAAGTAACGACTCTACTACATTATATATGTCTCTGCTGAGTTGAATATCCGGACCTTTTTTCTGCCTGGTTATCCGTCGCATACCGGTAAATGTGACCTTAAGGGTTATCGTGTTGGTATACTTACCTTCCTGGATTATCTGGTAACTGAGTTCTTTCGCCAGAACCCTTAGAATATCCTTCATATACTCCAGATCTTCTGTATCCTGTTGAAATGTGATCTCCTTGCTGATTGACTGTGTCTTAGAAGAAGCCGCTACCTTTCGATGATCAATTCCATCCACAAGATCGAGTATATGCTGTCCATAGTTACCGAACACCTGTAGAACAATATCTCTTTGTTGGTAGATATCTCTGACGGTAGTGATACCGACTTTTTGCAGTTCAGCTGCCGTCTGTGGTCCCACACCATACAGAGCTCTCACGCTTTTATCTATGATAATTTCTTTTAGCTGCTTGGCGTTTTTTATCTCACAGAAACCGTCCGGTTTCTTTTCTTCACTTGCCAACTTCGCTGACATCATATTGTAACCAACACCTACAGAGCAAGTTAATCCGGAAACCGCTTTAACCTTTTCCTTTATCTCCATCCCCATACTCATTGCACTGCCAAACAATGCCAGAGAACCGGTAACATCGAGATATCCTTCATCAATGGATACATATTCTATGAGGTCGGTATAGTCATCCCATACCTTACGCACTAAAGCAGAAGCTTCAACATATTTATGCATACTGGGATGCATATATATCCCATCGGGACATAATCTATATGCCTGACTTATCGGCATTGCAGAGCGCACCCCATAACGTCTTGCTTCATAGCTACAAGTTGAAACCACTCCGCGTTCAGTAGGTAAAGCACCAATGATGAGGGGTTTACCCTTAAGTGACGGATTATCTCTCACCTCAACTGCAGCAAAAAACGCATCCATATCAACGTGAATTATACTACGCATAATGTGATACCTAGCTTATCTTCTTGAACTCAATAGTCCACTGTAGACCGGTACCTACCGAGTAGGCACGAGCAAAGTTACCTTGATTAATAGCAACTGCCATCCGTAGTAAAGAGTTGACATACACTATCTGTTCGCCGATGTTCACATCAGCGAAGGACCTTCCGTAGATAGCTCGATTGCTATAGATAAGCATATTGGAATTTCGGATAACAATCTCAATATACTCACCGAACTTGGCATTGAGTGACAGGAAATCCTCTCTGGTGATATTGGTCCAGATACTGCCGAATCTGGCATCAAGGATATCGACATGCCCCTTTATACTGCCTTCTTCGATTATTACTTCACCCAGATTTAGTTTTACGAGTGTCTCAACAGCTACCTCATCCCCGACCTCTTCGAAGGTCATCTTGCCTGCGGCAAGTTTAGCCGCTACATGTGCATAAAGGTCACGTCCACAGAAGGTATATTGATTCTCTGTACCTTCGCTCATATG
>WRIP01000037.1 GCA_009782665.1 Oscillospiraceae bacterium | reverse complement strand
ATACCGCTTTCGATAAAGTTCTCGACTATGACCTTTGTCCCGTATGCCGTTGCCTCTATGAGTGCTCGATATATGTCTTCCGGTGCTGTGAGCAAACTGCAACCGATAAGCAGTCCGGTTAGATCGACGTCCACAAGCACCGAACGATTACCGTTCCACCAATCAAGTGCTAACACGCCACTGGCTCCCGGTTTCTTTTGACCGGTCTTTCTGGTCAACAGCTGATGTATGTCTTCACCGCTCTTTTCAGCTTCTTCGAAGTATGCTTTAGGTACACAGTTTTCAATAAACCATCCAAAATGATCTCCGACACAGGATTGTCCTGCTTCATAACCGTAGAGATTTTCGAGAATTCCGTCAGCTACCACTCCACACATTCCCGGTACTTGTTTTTCATATCTAGACATAACCATATGGCAGGTAGAGGTCCCCATGATGGCTAACATCATGTTTTCACTATCTATACCTGCTGCTGGAACACAGACATGTGCATCGACATTGCCTACTACGACTGCGGTAGTTTCCTTTAGTCCGGTTTTATCTGCGATTTCCTTAGTAATATATCCAGCCAGCTGTCCCTGTGGAGATATTTCCTTCCCCAATTTATCAAAAATATCTTCAAATCTTGGATCTAATGCTTTGAAGAAATCAAGACTCGGATAACCGTCTCTCTTGTTGTACATCCCCTTATACCCTGCCGTACAACTATTTCGGGTTTCCTTACCAGTAAGCTGCCAGACTATCCAGTCTGCTGCCTCTATGAATCGGTCAGTCGCATGGTAGATGTGGGGAGCTTCATTCAGTACCTGCCATATCTTTGGAATAGCCCATTCGCTGCTAATCTTTCCCCCGTAGTTGTTAAGCCAATGCTGTTCTTTTTCTTCTGCAATCGCATTCAGTCGGTTAGCTTCATCCTGAGCAGCATGATGTTTCCATAGTTTTATGTATGCATGCGGTTCGGAGCTATATGGCTCAAGCAAGCAGAGAGGTGTAGAATCCACTTTGGTCGGTATAAGTGTACAGGCGGTAAAATCGGTTCCGATTCCGATAACATCAGCGGGATCGATAGCGCCCTTCTTGATGACATCCGGGATGGTGGTATATATGACATCCATGTAGTCATCGGGATGCTGTAGTGCCCAATCTATACCGAGTGCCGTACCGTCTGGCAACTGTCGATCCATTACACCATGTGCGTATTCCAAGACGCTGTCGGCAATCTCCTGTCCGGTTTGGCAATCAATGAGCAGTGCTCTGCCCGAAAGGGTTCCGAAGTCGATACCTATTGTATATTTTCCCATCAAAACACCTCTTTTCAATTACTAAAATCACAAAAAATCGTTTCAGATATCTATGGGTATACTCTATCATACAACACCTGTATTCGCAACACACATCTGCCCCATATTTACTCCCGTACACATGACGGTACAGATACACCTACGGTATATATGTTGCAATATATATGAAAAGAATATATACTTTATGCACTACCCATTCTAAGAGGTGTGGATATGCTCTTGTTTTATTGAGCTTCACCGTCTCCCTCCCCTTGGTTTGCGGTGAATTATATTTTCTTTGAGGTGATTTTTTTATGATTAAAAACAAACAAGAGGTTATTGAGAGTGTCCGGATGCACGAGAGTGATACCGGTTCTCCCGAAGTTCAAATTGCTCTACTGACCAACCGCATAAACCATCTAACCGAGCATCTGAAGATCCACACACACGATCATCATTCCCGTCGCGGTCTGTTGATGATGGTAGGACAACGCCGAAACCTACTGGCCTACCTGCAGAAAAAGGATGTGTCACGCTATCGTGCACTCATCGCTCAACTCGGTCTACGCCGTTAGTTAACTTCAAGGCAGGCTTAACGCCTGCCTTGTTTAAGTATCTTTCCACAAAACAACGAGAAACAAAAAGACGGTGTCTTTGGATTTGGACTTTAGCGATTAAATAAGCTCTTAGTGACATAAGTGTTTATTTTATTGCTAAAACCAAGATCGTTTGTTTTGTGAGATCAAAAAAATGGACTTATAAACAGTCACAATGATTTTGGAGGATTAGTATGTTCGAAAATGCAAAAACGTTTAAGACGACCCTAGCGGGTCGCGAATTCAAGGTAGTAGTTGGTAAATTTGCCAATCTGGCAAATGGTTCCTGCATGGTATATTACGGTGATACCGTTGTACTCTGCACTGCCACCATGTCACCCAAACCCCGGGATGTCGACTACTTCCCGCTGTCGGTAGACTTCGAAGAAAAGCTCTACTCGGTCGGAAGGATACCCGGAAGCTATATCAGACGTGAGACACGCCCGAGTGATAAGGCGATACTCTCTTCTCGTGTAGTTGACCGCCCGATGAGACCGCTGTTCCCCGATGGAATGCGTAACGATGTTGCAGTTGTTATGACCGTCATGTCGGTGGATCAGGATAATGAACCAGAAATTGCCGGAATGATAGGTTCATCCATTGCGGTAGCCATCTCGGATATTCCTTGGCACGGTCCTATCGGAGGAGTTCATACCGGTCTGGTCGACGGCGAGGTGGTCATCAATCCAACACTAGCCCAGCGCGATGTCAGCACCCTGCAGCTGACCGTAGCTGCTACCGAGGATAAGATTGTGATGATCGAGGCCGGTGCTTACGAAATCGACAATGATACTATGATGGATGCCATCGTCAAGAGTCACGATGCCATCCGTGAGATTATTAAGTTCATCAACTCAATAGTCGATGAGATAGGAAAAGAGAAAATAGAGTTCGAGAGTCAGGCAGTAGATGCTGAGCTATACGAAGCAGTAAAGGCAATCGCCTATGATTCGGTTAAGTTAGCCATGGACACCGATGACAAAACGATACGTGATGCGGCTTTGGTTCCTATCTATGATGAAGTTTACTCGAAGCTTAGTGAAAGCTATCCCGATATGAAATTCCAAATTGATGAGTGTATGTATAAGCTGCAGAAATATATCGTGCGCCGTTGGTTGTTGGATGATAATAAACGGGTAGACGGCAGGGGTATCGATCAGATTCGTCCGCTTGATGCAGAAGTCGGTATACTACCAAGAGTACATGGAAGCGGCATGTTCACAAGAGGCCAGACACAGGTTCTGACCGTTGCCACCCTTGCGATGGCCAGTGAATCACAGCTGCTAGACGGTATTGATCTGGAGGACAGAAAGAGATATATCCATCACTACAACTTCCCCTCCTACTCGGTCGGTGAAACCCGTCCCAGCAGAGGCCCAGGTAGAAGAGAAATCGGACATGGAGCTTTGGCAGAACGTTCACTCATACCGGTACTTCCGAGTTTAGAAGATTTCCCGTACACCATTCGTTTAGTCTCCGAAGTTATCTCATCAAACGGCTCTACCTCTCAAGGTTCGGTCTGCGGAAGCACGTTGGCACTTATGGATGCCGGTGTACCGCTTAAGGCACCGGTAGCCGGTATATCCTGCGGGCTCATAACCGAAGGTGACCGTTGGATGACGATGGTGGATATCCAGGGTGTGGAAGACTTTTTCGGTGATATGGACTTCAAGGTAGCAGGTACTAAAAAAGGTATTACCTCCATCCAGATGGATATCAAAATAGAAGGATTGAGCTACGATGTAATCAGGGAAGCTTTTGAGAAGACATACGTTGCCAGACTGTATATCCTTGATGAGGTAATGGCAAAGGCAATAGCACAACCTCGCAAGGAACTGTCTGTCTATGCTCCCAAGATGAAATCCATACTCATCGATGTAGATAAGATAAGTGCAGTAATCGGTAAAGGCGGCAAGACCATCCAGGGTATTATTGCAGAGTGTGAAGTAAAGGTCGACGTTGAAGAAGACGGACATGTATTTGTCAGTGGTTTGGATTTAGCCAACGTCAATCGAGCACTCAATATCATTGAGACAATTGTCAATGATCCTGAAGAAGGTACCATGTACTACGGAAAGGTTACCCGATTGTTACCCATAGGAGCATTTGTTGAGATAGCTCCCGGTAAAGAAGGAATGGTACATATCTCTAAATTAGATATCCAGCGGGTTGAGAATGTAGAGGATGTCATCTCGGTCGGTGATATTGTCCCGGTCAAGGTTTTAGGACTGGATGATCGCGGCAGACTCAATCTATCTAGAAAAGACGCACTCATTGCGTTGAAAGACCGCAAATAGGGTAAGATTTTCATGTGTTATCCCTCGGCAGTTACACTGTCGAGGGAATGATTTTTTATTTAGTATATATCCCCTTCGGAAAATGCTCAAAAGCAGGTTGTTTCTTTACATATAATCCGGCTCACATTGGCTGCTGTTCTACATCTACAGCTAAAGAGTTTATGACAGCAGTAAATCTGTCTAGCCTGTTTTTCTTGCCAGTATCGGTTTATTAAGCAGATATATGACAGCTGAAAGAACAATACATGATGTTATCTGAACGGTAGGAGATGGGTGAAAGATTATCATGGTAAAAAACCATACTAGCGATTTTCTCAACACCGCTATAGGTGTAAATACACTGATGATTGCCATTATGAGAAAATCTGTTACCCAGCCGTACCAACTATCCTGTATGATACATATGGTGTGTAACACCGAAGCAAGTAGTAACAGAAACGCAAACAACCTGAGGTATGTCACCACCACTCCTTTTCCCAACCATCCGAACCAATAGATGATATCCATAGTGTCTGCTCTTACAAATTCCACAAGCAAATATCGGTCATAGGTATAATATAGGAGGATTGCTACTACCGATATAACTGCGGTCATGAGTATATATGTAAGGAAGCTACCATTCAGATATGTGATACGTTTTGCTCCCAGATTCATAGTCTTCTTGAAGTGAGATGTAGCAATACTGAATGTACCCAGAATTATGAACATGAACAACATATTACCTATACTGACAGCAGTATTACCTGCATTGATGGTATATACTCCGGTCCGTTTCAGTATGAAGTATACAATATCCTGTGCAATAATCAGTCCCATGAGTATATATGTGATTATCTTTGCGGTCTTAATATTCTTCCAATTGTTCTTAGCA
Source organism: Oscillospiraceae bacterium (assembly GCA_009782665.1). Classification (GTDB taxonomy): domain Bacteria; phylum Bacillota; class Clostridia; order Oscillospirales; family Ruminococcaceae; genus WRIP01. Next base: position 4,631 of record WRIP01000037.1, on the reverse strand, counting down.
ACGACAAAGGCTTTACTAAGCATTGGTTTTACCTCCTACCAAATTTATGAAGAAGTCCTGCAAACTCATATTTTCTATCGATACCCCTTCCGGTGGGGTGATCCGTCGATCATAAATATGTGCTGCCATAACACTTCCAATTTCGGTTGTACCGATACAGTTCAGCTGCTCTAGCAGCGGATGAATCAGACTGGACGCTCCCGATAAGGTATATGCGTTCTCGTCTAACTCATCAATAGACGTCTCCAGTAAAAGACAACCCTTGTCGATGATGATGAAACGCTCGGTTATCTTGGCAATCTCATCTATGAGATGAGTAGAGACTATAATGAGTCGTGGATATGCCTGGTAACTGCGATAGAGTAGGTTGTTGAAGCTGTCTCGCATAATCGCATCAAATCCCAAGGTAGGTTCATCAAGCAGCATTACCTTTGAATTATTAGACAGCGAAATGATGGTCGTCAACATGGTCTTCATACCGAAAGATAGTTGTTTGAACCGCTTTTTCGGATCCAGTTCGAACCGTTCGATCATCTCCCAGGCAAACTCTAGGTCAAAGTCATCCTGTAATGCTGCGGCAGTCTCGACTAGCTCTGCTACCTTCATATTAAACTGCTGCGATCCGCTTTCGATAAAGTTGACCGATTCCGGCATATTTCCGGGTGAGACGAGTTTAGACTCTATCGTTATCGTTCCTTGGGTGGCTTTGATATACCCAGCCAATAGCTTCATCAGTGTTGTCTTACCGGCTCCGTTTCTGCCAAGCAGACAATAGATTCCTTCCTGTTGGAGGGTTAAGGATAGATTGTCAATGGCAGTAACATTTGCATACTTTTTTGTTAGTTTTGTGATCTCAATCATTGTTACTCTCTCCTGATTTATTGGATATTACCTCTATCAATTGTTCGGTTGTAATACCGAGTGTTTTTGACTCAAGTAGTAATGAGTCTATCGTTTGATTCAGGAATGCTTGTTTTCGGCGTGCCGTTATTTTCTCTCGAGCACCTTCAGCCACACACATTCCTATCCCCCTTCGCTTGTACAGTATACCTGCATCAAACAATTTCCCAATCGCCCTAACAGCAGTGGTAGGATTAATTGAATACAACTTGGCAATCTGTGTTGTTGAGATGATGAGATCATCCGTTTGATATACTCCGGTAATGATATCACTCTCTATTCTCTCCACTACCTGTTGATAGATTGGTTGGTTATCGTTCAAGCTATCACCTCGTTTCTGTTAGCGGTTATATGGTTAATGACTTATGTCGTTAACTATATAATATCATAGGGTATGGTTTATGTCAACAAAAACTTTGAAAATTTGCAAAACCCTAAAGAAAAGAGACTGTCGTCCTATGGGTAGTATAGCAACACCGCTTCAAAATCCTTTTTTCACCCGGTAAAATGGTATGGTATTTTAATCGCTTTAGTGATAAAATAATGCTACATTCGTAAGTTCGTATGTTTTTACAAATACATAAAATATTTTTTCGAGGTATTTATTGTGAAACTGATAACCGCTATTGTTAATAAAGATGACAGTGCAGCAGTGCAGACCGCTCTGACCCGGGATGGATTCTCGGTAACGAGAACCGCATCAACCGGCGGATTCTTGAAGACCGGCAATGTCACCTTCTTGACCGCTGTCGAGGACGACAAGGTAGATACCGTAATCGCCATCATAGCAAAACAGAGTAAACAGAGAAAGCAATTGGTTCCGAGCACCTCTGCTTTCGGTGCAACCGGTATTGAGTATGCCTACCCCATCGAGGTAATCGTCGGTGGTGCCACCATTATCGTTCAGGATATAATGCGTTTCGAGAAGCTGTGATAACTGATATAGAATTCTGCGGAAATCATAAGCTGAAACAGACTGTTGATGAATTTACCAAAACCGACTCATTTCCGCAATCATTGTTGATATGCGCAGAACAAGGACTGGGAAGAAACCTCTTTGCACGGCTGGCAGCCCGGGATTATCTTGCTGATATAAACGGACTGTCACTGAGGCATGTCCATCCCGATTGTATTGAGGTAAGGGGGAGCGGAAACTCCGGAGCCATTCCAGTTGATGCTATCCGAGCCGTAACCTATGAAGTAAACAAAGCCTCTGTGATGACCGATATGAAGAGGGTTGTAATAATAGAGGATGCTGCGAATCTCAACCAGAGTTCCTCCGCTGCACTCCTAAAAACTCTTGAACAACCTCCGAACGGGGTTGTGTTTTTAATAACGGTATCTTCTCCTAAGGATCTGCTTGAGACGATACAGTCACGCTGTATGTTGGCAAACATCGTAGCACCGAGTGTGCAAGAGGCTACTGAATATGTCACCGGAGTACATGGCTATGAGGATAAAAAGGCAGTCTTGGCCTATAGTAAGCTCTTCAGAGGACGAATCGGATATATATTGACCGCATTAGAATCGGACGATATGAAACAGCAGATTGCAATAGCTGCAGATATTGCTAAAGCATACTATATAGATGACGAACTGATGATGTGCAGTGCACTAGATAGGGTTCAAAATCGTAAGGATCTATCGGAAATACTGGAACTGTTTGTGTTCTGTCTTGCTGAGAATCACAAGGATGACAAAACCATCAGAGCCATCAATCAGACAGAAAAAATGAAGAATATGCTATCTAAGAATCTGTCACTTAAGCTCTTTTCGACAGTATTTGTGAAGCAACTTATCGGAAGGCAGATATAGATGAAAGAAGTTGTTGGTGTACGTTTTCGGGGGATGGGTCGTTCATACTACTTCGACCCCTTGGATTTAGAACTATCAGGTGGTGATCAGGTTATAGTCGAGACTGCTCGAGGTGTTGAGTGTGGTGAAATCACCTTCGGTCGAAGATTGATTGATGAAACGGAGTTCGCGTTTCAACTAAAAGGAATCCTGAGAATTGCAACCGATGCAGATAAGGCAGTCGTTACCGAAAATCGACAGAAAGAGCGGGAAGCATACGAAGTATGTAACGAGAAGATAAACAACCACAATCTTAAGATGAAGCTGATAGATATTGAGTTTACCTTTGACAAGAGTAAGGTTATCTTCTACTTCACCTCTGATGGGAGGGTCGATTTCAGAGATTTGGTAAAGGATCTTGCAGCTATATATAAGACGAGAATCGAGCTTCGTCAGATAGGTGTACGGGATGAGAGTAAGTTGTTGGGCGGGATTGCTATCTGCGGCAGATCGTTCTGTTGTTCGGATTTCCTGTTCGATTTTACACCGGTTTCGATAAAAATGGCCAAGGAACAGGGTCTGTCACTCAATCCCATCAAGATTTCCGGTAACTGCGGACGGTTGATGTGCTGCCTCAAATATGAAGAGGATGTATATGACGAACTACTCGCCATTACACCTAAAGCCGGTGCCATCGTACAAACACCGGAAGGTAATGGTACGGTAGTGGAGGTAGGGTTGATATCTGGACTACTGAAGGTCCGAATGAGCAATCTACCGGACGCTCCTCCTAAGGTATTTATGCGGGAAGATATCAAGGTGATAAGGGATGCCAAAAACCGCAGAGCACAAAATACAGCTCCTGAATCGGCAGAATAATGGTCGTATGAGCGGATAATAATTCACACTGTTTATTTTATGTCTTAATTTCGTGCGGAATCTAGGATTAAAATAACGACAATAATTGAGTTGTCACACCCTATACCGACACGGGAAGTGGTTAGACATAGTGACAAGAACTAGCCCAAAAAAGCTCTAGAGCTGTGAGCTCAAGAGCTTGTATTCTGTATTCATCATTTTCTTAGCTACTCAATTTGATCGCATCAACATATGCAATATATATATGCAAATCATATCAATACTATATCACTGAACTTTTCGAACAATTGTGAAAATCCGAGTCTAAGTACTCGGATTTTCGCGTTTAAGTATCAATCAATTATCATCTTTTCGAGAAGTAATGTGTCAGTATCCATTCCATACTTTAATTACCAGAAGAAGCTATTTACAAACAGATCTTATATTTTTCCGATGACATAACTACATTGCGAACACACAAGATATGCACCATTTATTACAGGTGTGTGAGGTCCATAACCATATCTATAATTGCATGTGTTACAGTATAATCCATGTTGAGTGGAAGACTCGGGCTTGTACGTAAAAGATCGGTTAACTTTGCAAAAAGGACATAAAAGAGTGCCTCCCGGTCCATCTCGTAATTGCGTATCTAAATATTCTTCTAAAGGACCATATTCAGCTTCAAACAGTTTTACTATTTCGCTATAGCTATACTCATTAAACTCACAAAGGACTAACGGACCATTCTTAATGAGATCATCACAAATCTCATCGAGAATTACTAGTGTGTCGGAATTATCTGGGACTTCTGCAAAAACAGGAATAGTAACACTCACAAACAGCAGTAAAACTAATAAAAAAGATAAAAAACGTCTACTAAAAAAATTCATCAGAATTTCCTTTCCAAATGAAAAAAAATAATACCACGCTATAAGAGAGTAGCACGCTGAAAAATTAAAGTCAACTGGTTGTAAACTGATATTTCATGCATTTTACTGTATTTCTAGTGTTTTTTTATCATTTTTTTCATCTCTTAATTCCATGTCCTGAGATTACAGATGTACTTCCATGTTCCA
>WRIP01000036.1 GCA_009782665.1 Oscillospiraceae bacterium | reverse complement strand
GTTGAGGTTATGGAAAACCCAACCGGTCGGTATCGACATGGATCGATTCAACAAGGGAGACTATGCCTCGGTGACCTACAACGAGGGGATTGCTGGGCTAATCAGTAAGGTACTATACCCCAACGATAATCATCTAGAAGGCAAGATGCTTCGATTGAGACAGCAATATTTTCTCTCATCAGCTTCGATTACTAATATCGTTCGAAAACATCTATCAAATCATGAATCGATGGAGAGTTTTGCCGAAAAAAATGCCATCCATGTCAACGATACCCATCCCACCCTTGCCATAGCTGAACTGATGCGGATTCTGATGGATGAATGCGGTTACGATTGGGATAGTTCGATGTCGATAGTCAGACAGACCTTCAGCTATACCAATCATACGGTACTGCCCGAGGCGTTGGAACAATGGAGCGTGGATCTGGTCAAAACGGTACTGCCACGGATCTATCAGATAATCTCTGAGATAGATAGTCGCTTGATAGTAGAGTTACGCAATCGTTTCGGTGATGATCGAGCCAAGATAGAATACATGCGAATCATCAGTGCGGGGAGTATCAAGATGGCTAACCTCTGTGTCTACGTCTGTCACAGCGTAAACGGGGTTTCCGAGATCCACAGCCGTATCATAACCGAGCAACTCTTCAGTGATTACTATTACTACACCCCTAGTAAATTCAAGAATGTAACCAACGGTATAGATTACCGTCGGTGGTTGTTGCAGAGTGCACCGGAACTCACCGATTTACTCTCTCTAACTATCGGTGATGAGTTCAAACACAATGCGTTGGCACTAAAAAAACTTGAAGCATATGTACAAGACAACACGATTCTGCAGGCTTTACTCGATGTCAAACACCAAAGTAAGCTGCGACTCGCTGGGTATCTAAACAAATCTTTAGAGTACCCGCTCAACCCAGACAGCATCTTTGATCTGCAGGTCAAACGCATGCACGAGTACAAGCGACAGCATCTCAATGCACTTCAGATAGTCTATAGATATCTGCGACTAAAAGACGGATATAGCTCCGATTATCTCCCGCATACATATATCTTCGGTGCGAAAGCCGCACCCGGATACTACTATGCTAAACAGATGATACGCTTTATCTGTGGACTAGAGAGGTTACTAGAAAAAGACCTAGCCCTTCGAGATATGTTGCGTGTTGTGTTTGTGGAGGATTACCGGGTCACCCTCTCCGAGATACTCATCCCCGCTGCCGATGTCAGTGAACAGATATCTCTAGCAGGTACCGAAGCAAGCGGTACCGGCAACATGAAACTGATGATGGATGGTGCAATCACACTCGGTACACTTGACGGAGCAAACGTCGAGATACTTCGGGCAGTAGGCGAAGAGAACTTCCTGCTCTTCGGCATGACCGAACATGAGGTAAACCACATCAAGTGGTATGAGAAGTACGAACCTGGTAGATACTACACCGAGCAACCCGAGATAAAAGCCACCCTCGACTTCATAAAAAAGGGTTTTGAATCTGAAATGTTCGAGGACATATATAATCTGAGGTATCATGACCCATATATGGTGCTGGCTGATTTTAGTAGCTATATCGAGGCACAAAATCGGATTGATAGTCTATACGGTAACCCGCTTAACTGGGCTAAGATGTCGTTGATGAATACGGCAAACTCAGGGATATTCTCTGCCGATATTTCGATAGGCAACTATGCAAAGAACATATGGGATATATCTCCCATCAATTCATAGCTCTAGTGAGATCTGTTATGCTAAGCGCTTAAAAGCGGTCATAGGTTGACCGCTTTAGTTCTTGACATAAAAACCGGTTATCTGACGGTTAGATAGATATAGCTACATCCGGGATTAATATAGTTCGGTTGGCAATGTTAACCTATCGATTCGCCATCGGGGCATACATTTACCATACCAACTCAAAAATGGAGTATAATGAGGACGAAACAGCACAGTTTGTGTTAAGGTTACATATATGAATGTGATATTTGACAGTCAAAAGGAGAAATATAAGGCACCGTTTGGTGCGGTAGCTGAAAACCAACTCATCAGATATTCTGTCTTCTGGGATGACCGTGAGGAGGTAAGGTTTATCTTATGCGACGAATCCGGCAGCATCATTGAAAGTGTGTCAATGATTGCCGATCGGGGTTACTTTACTCTATCCTATCGTTTCTGCGATGTCGGTCTCTTCTTTTATAGATTTGAAAGCGGAGATAAAGTAATCTCAAAAGCCGTCGACAGCAGTTTAGGTATCGTTACCGATATCGGCACTGGTGATTGGTTCTGTCAATTGGTATATGACAAAGATTATACCGCTCCAAAACCATCACCCGGGAAAATCTTCTACCAGATTTTCCCAGACAGGTTCTATCGCAGCCATATCAGGGTAACCGAGTTCAATGACCGTATCATATATACCGACACCGATCGTATCCCCTCATATGCCGAAGTGGGTGAGCATACCCCAAATAATGATTTTTACGGTGGAAACCTCCAAGGAATCATCGAAAAGCTACCTTATCTTGCGAGTTTTAATGTCGGATATATCTATCTCAACCCCATCTTCCTCAGCCATTCCAACCATCGATATGATACCGCAAACTATATGAAGATTGACCCATTGTTAGGGACTGAATCAGACTTTGCTATGCTGTGTCAGACAGCTAAGGATTATGACATATCGATTATACTCGACGGAGTGTTTAGCCATACTGGAGCAGACAGCATATATTTCGATCGATTCGGTCGATACGGACATACCGGTGGCTACGACAATGTCAACAGCCGTTATCGGCAGTGGTATTTCTTTGATGATTCAAAGGTCGGTTACCGGTGTTGGTGGGGAGTATACACTCTGCCTGAACTGGATGAAAACAACGAGGATTTTCGAGAGTTCATCTGCGGCGATAATGGCGTCATCGACTATTGGATGTCATTTGGCGCCGGCGGATTCCGCCTGGATGTTGCCGACGAACTGCCCGACCGCTTCATCGAAGAGATAAGGGGAGCAGTCAAGAAACACGGTGAGGACAAACTGCTCATTGGCGAGGTGTGGGAGAATGCTGCTACCAAAGTTTCCTATGGCAGTCGGCGAAGATACCTGCAGGGCAATCAACTGGATTCGATTATGAACTATCCCTTCCGGAACAGTATCATCGAGTTTATCAGGTTCGGCGATGCAAAGAAGTTTATCTCTTCGGTCATGGAGATAGTAGAGGACTATCCTAAACCCATGATGAACCTCATGATGAATCTACTATCCAGTCATGATACCGAACGTCTCATCAATGCATTGGTAGCACCCTGTCTCGGTCGCAATCGGCACTGGCAGGCAACTACAACACTGACACACGATGAGTATCTCCGTGGGGTGGAGATGGCAAAACTTGCCTTTGGTATACTCTTTACCCTACCGGGTATCCCCTCTATCTACTACGGAGACGAGATAGGTATGACCTCATATGGTGATCCCTTCAATCGAGCATACTTTCGCTGGGATGATATAGACGAAAACCTATTTAGTTATCTCTGTCAGTTGTCGAAAACCTGCAGTAGATATTTGGCCCTTGCTGACGGAGATATGGTCCCGGTATTGGCTGCTGAGTCGGTTGTCGCCTATCTCCGACGCAATATGCATGAAACGATACTGGTTATCGTCAATCGCAGTGACAGCATTAGCAATCTCGAGTATTGTGGAAATAGATATATAACCGAACCATGGAGTGTAACCTTAGATGAAATCTGAGCAACGAAAACTATCATCTCACGCACTAAAGGTCATAGCGACAATCGCCATGACCATTGATCATATCGCTGATCTGCTTCCTTCCATGCCCTTCTTCCTAAGGATGATCGGCAGAATATCCGCTCCCCTATTCATCTTTACTTTAGCTTACTCTTTTCAGAATACAACCAGTCGAAAACAGTTTCTGTTACGCATATATCTTGCGTCGGTTGTAATGGAGCTGACCAAAATACTGGTGTTTAGTTTTGATACTAAATCAAAGGGTATTGTACAAAACAATATCTTTGGCACATTGTTTTTAGCAGTACTCATCGCATACTGTTTAGAATTGTTATCTATCTACTACCAAAGCGAGAACTATCTGATGATGTTTAGTTACCTAGCTGTTCTCATCATAATCATTGTCTGGTCTTTTGTGTCACTCAATCTACCTGAAACTGTTCTATGGTTCATCAAGGCAGTGGCTCCTTCTATAACTACGACAGAGGGTGGTGTGTCATGGGTTATCTTAGGGGCTGGTCTTTGCCTCTTTGCGGTAAAACGTCGGTCGGTAATCATCTTCTATAGCTGTTACTGTTTGTTGGAATTGATAGGCACCATACTGTTTGCGGGAATTCATACGCTGTTCTACAACATCCAGTGGATGATGATCTTTGCTTTACCGTTGATGTTGATGTATAACGGAAATAAGGGGAAATCCCGTAAGTGGTTCTTCTACATCTACTACCCGGTCCATATCTGGGTCATATACGGTATATCGGTCATGTTTCGACAGCGGTAAACTATACGGCATAAATGTTCTAGTATCTCGGTATGAATACCGGTTGATTAGGCACCTTTTTCTTCTTTCTTATCGATAGTATGAGATAGAAAACACTGCCTAATAACCAGAAAACCGCTATTACGATAGCACAGTGCATAAAGTATTCTGCTGGCAGAATGGTTATGACCGGGTCGGTGACCTGACTAAATATCCAGTCGTCGTTGGTAAAGAACAGTTCATGGAATAATATGAAGAAAGAGTCAAAATCCAGAGCGATAGCAACAATCATAGTGAGTGGCAATAAGAATATCGTCAGTGATATCGTGAGCAGTGTCCCGGAGGTCATACGTCGTTTAAAGAAAATCGAGAGCAGGATGATTGAAATAAAGCATACCGCTCCAAAGATATATACCCCACAAAGGATATTCTTTACATCCTTAAAATGATTGATTCCTCCCTCCGACGCACCGAGATCCGGCATACTGAAACTATCGCTGTTAAAGGGATTTAAATATGCGATAACCGCATTGTAGTTTCTGAGTATTATATCTCTTGCCAAACCACTTTCAGCTTCGATGTTCAGTGCATCTATCTCGATACGATATACCATATCCCCCGACATCAACAGTCCGACTGCCAGTGCGGTGAGCACAACTATCACCAGCATTCCTATCACAATCCCGAGTATAAAGGAAGATCTTCCGGTTTTACTCATCTCCTATCTTCATCCTTTCACTGAAAGAATATACGCAACCGCAGTAACTCTGTCGATAAAGCCCGTAGTTGCGACTGAGTTCAATCGACTTTATGAACCCATTCGATTTTTTGAAATCACTCGGCAACCAATTAATTCCGGTCATCTGTGATATCATCAAGCCCACCTGATTGATATCATCTGCATTTTTATGGGGACTGACCGTAAGGGTTGTGGTGAAGTAATCATACTCCATCTTTTCGGCAGTCTTAGCTGTCATCAGCAATCTCAACGCATAACATCTCAGACACCTGTCTTTACCTTCCTTACATTGCTCAAACCCCTTCACCGTCGAATAGTACACATTTGGCTGGTAATCACCTTCCATGAAATATACATCATTGCGATATTTTGTCGACGAAAACAGTTTGTCGAACTGATCACGACGTCTTTGATACTCTTCCTCCGGGAAGATATTCGGGTTAAAGTAGTAGCAGGTGACATCAAACACACTCGTTAGGTAGTCGAGTACATAGCTCGAACAGGGAGCACAACAACAATGGAGTAAAACGCGAGGTCTTACTCCGGTTTGCGTTACCTGTTCGATGATCCTTCCGAGTTGTCTATGATAACTGATACTGTCGTTTTGCATATCGTTTCTCGTTGTTTAGTTGGTGTTATTCCACCGATATTATACCACAAAACACCTTGAGGTATTTGAGGGGGTTTATTCCTGTCGGTGTTCCCTCCGCTATTTTCTTGCGCGAATAAGCAGGAAGTTGGGTTTATGTAGATCACTCTCATAGACGGGTAATCGCTCGAGTGTCGGTTGGTCGACAACCGGTTCTAGCATCCCTTCTATGGTAAACCCACTTGAAATGAGCGAATTGATGAGCTCACTAAAGTTTCTGTGATATTTGACTACCCCTTCGACAAACCAGACGGTTTCTCGTTTGGTATTCTTCATATAGTCAGACAGCAGATAATGAGTACGTTTACCGGATACATCCTTGACCCATTCTACACCCATAAGTGGGGCAGTCGTGAGCGGATGTTCCTGCGAAAAGATAAAGTAGCCACCAGCCCTGAGCAATGTATATATACTGTCACAAAGTCGGTCAAAATGTTTGATGTAGTGGATAGCTAGCGAGCTGAATATGACATCGTAATGCCCGGGTATACCCGACAGGTCGTTCATGTCCGCTCTGAGATAGTCAATATCTTCTGTCTCTGTTTTTGCGACTGCCAGCATCTTCTCGGATATATCTACCCCCAGCACCGTAGCTGCACCGAGTTTCATAAACTCACTGCAGTTTTCACCGTAGCCGCAACCTAAATCCAACACATCCTTTCCTTTGAGATCGGGTGCAAGGCTAAAGAGAGCCGGTTTCTCTATCAAAATGTTGGCATTGTCGGGATTCTGTCGCAGTTCCCTGTATCGGTCAAAGAATTCCTGATTGTCAAAAATATTACCGTCGGTCATAGTTGTTCTCTTTTCTTCTATATACTTCGTCATTGCTTTGTTGCAACAATGACATCCCTGACGATAGCACTGTCTACCCGGTGTTGCAGTTGAAGATATGCTTTCTGTTCTATCGGGGTTAATCCGTTAGCACTAAATAATTCCGTTATCGAGCTGCGTGAGAGGGTGTTGCAGTTCCATGCTAGCACTATAACTCCGCCATCTTTAAGTAGCTCAACCCAGACCGGCAGGCAGTGTTTGAGCAGTTCATAGGGATTTCGGGTAAGAGCACTCTGTTTCTCATTGGTGACATTGCCGTGCTGTACTCCATAGGGCAGATCACCTGCGATGATATCGAAAAATCCTCGCTTATGATAGCTATTGGCATAAAGCGAGTTTCCGGCAATGAACTCGATAGTTTTTGTCTCTTGGTTCTTAAAGGCAACTTTAGTAGGTGCAGTTACAAAGGTATGTCTTACAGCAGTAAAGGAACGATTGGGTCCCGATACCCGAAGCTTTGTATACTCATACTTATATCGTGCGTCTTCGAGAAATCGTTTCATGAACAGATATGATTCATTAACCACTTTGTCGGCGATTTCAATACCGTAGACATCAAACCCTTTGACCAACCCCTCGAACAGAGTAGTCCCTTTTCCTGCCACTGGGTCTAACAGCTTGATCTCCTCGGTGTGGTTCAGCGAGAAGTAGGCAATGTTTATCATCATTCGTGTGAATAGTTCGTTGGTCTTGCCGGTGTATTTAAGCATGCTGCCAATTGATTCATCTACAAAGTCAAGTTTAATCATCTCAATCGGTCGCAACCAATTCTGTGAATCTATCGGTCGGAGTTCATACAACGAGAATGCAAAAGAGAGCCGGGAGATAGTTTCAATATCCTGCTCGGTCAGACTCTCAGCTGTATGAAAGGTGAGATAGTCGATGCCGCTTATACTCTTTATCTCAATCTGCGAGCAGTCGGACTTGAGTTTGGCTGAGACAATCTGAAACTCTGCTAACGATAACGCTTTCGAGCTCTCATAGTAGACTCGGTTATGATGTTGACTCAGCAGTATCGCGTAGTCCATTTGCCTGCTTTCCTTTCGTTATATCAATAGCGGTATATCAATCGGTTTTTAGCTGCTAAAGTCGAGGTTACTACCGTTTTTGACCATGACTGGTACTAGTAAACACTGTTTTCCCGCTGCGTATAGCCTACCATCTGAAATCAGATTTATCAATATCCATACCGAAGCTGCAGCTGGTGAATAGACAATCAAAAGATGAAAATTTTCTGTTATTATTTCGAGTTCAATATCACTGTTAACAAAAATTTGACGTTATGATATAATGACGTTGGTTTTTCAGGTCGTTAACAACAGGTACATATACTCATGTTACAATAGATAAACATATCATTTTTCCCGGAGGGTTCCGATGGATAATAATCGGGTTTCCGACACCAACAAAAAAAGCGATGATTTTTTTCTTACTATTGAGAACGGATTAACCGAAGACAAGGCTAGATCTCAAAAAAAGGTCGATGCATTCTTTGATAAACTGGAAGCAAATAAGTATAGTCGTATTAAAGATGATCCCAAAGAGTCGGAGGGAGCACGGTTTGTTACCCGAGACAATGATGTGGTCGTCTTTAGAAGCGATGGTGATAAAGGTCAGGTATATAAGGTCAAGGAACAACCCAAACAGCCTCCCACCAAGAGCAACGGAAAAGGGGTTAAGAAAGCACCCCCGGTCAAAAATAACGCCGGTCCTTCTAAGAAACCAAGTTCTAACGACCGAAGGGTGGTCCAAAAACCGGCTCGTAAGAAAAGCCTAGCAGTGCGAATTATCGGTGTCATCTACGGAATAATCTGGCGTTTTATCCTCATAATGATGATTTTAGCTACCATCGCCGGCTGTGCCGTTGCGATTTTAGGGTCCACCTATCTGATTAACGTCACAAAGGATGATGACCTTATCCTCAACCTATATAATGTTGAACTCACCTATTCCTCTATGCTTATGGTAAAGGAAATTGATAAGAACGGAGAGGAAAACTGGGTAGAGTATCAGCGAATATTCGGCGGAGAGAACCGTATCTGGCTGAAATATACCGATATGCCAACAGATCTCATCAATGCTATAGTCGCCTCCGAAGACCAACGTTTCTGGGAACACGAAGGTGTTGACTGGAAGCGTACAATCGCCGCGTTTGTTAACGCATATGTACCGGGAATTGACCTGTTCTCAGGTTCACAGGGCGGCTCAACGCTAGCACAACAGCTCATCAAGAACATTACCGATGAAGATGAAACCGAAGGACTTGACGGAGCACTCCGTAAGCTTCGGGAAATATATAGAGCTCTAATAATGGAAAAAAAGTATTCCCGAGAGCAGATACTCGAGAGTTATCTCAACACCTTCCGACTCTCCGGACAGGTAGCAGGAATTGAAGCTGGTGCAAACTACTACTTCGACAAGACTACCTCACAGCTCTCGGTGGCAGAATGTGCGGCAATTGTCTGCATCACAAAGGCTCCAGGTGCATTCAATCCCTACTCATATCCAGATGAAAATCGTATCCAGAGAGATACAATCATCAACCAGATGTATGAGCAGGGTTATCTGACTACTAACGAATGGAACAGAGCCAAGTCAGAGTCTGCAAGAATGGTATTTACTGGTCCTCCAGCTATCCAAACCGGTACAAACATATATCCGTATTTTGCAGACATGGTTATCGATGAACTACTCGAGGATTTTGTCAAATACGAATTCCAAGGTTGTAAAACAACTGATGATGCCTATCGTCTACTCACACGTGGCGGATTACGTGTCATGACCACCCTAGATACCTCTATCCAAGATGTACTAGATGACGTCAGACTCAACGGTCGTCGCCGAGATGATGACGAACGCGGAGCTTATCCTGGTGATCCCGATGGATATCTCTACCCGAGATACGCTTCAAGACCCGCAAAGGATGTGGATGGAAGTTACATCATCGATTCCGATGGAAATCGGGTCATGGACGATACCCAACCTCAATCTGCTTTCGGAGTTATGGATATGAAGGGTGAAATCAAAGGCGTGGTC
>WRIP01000035.1 GCA_009782665.1 Oscillospiraceae bacterium | reverse complement strand
TATACTTATATGCAAATCGTATGCTCGGGTTACGTTTAAACTCCTCGATATCACGAAGCATTTGTGTTGCGGATTGATATCGTTTGGTAGGATCCTTGGCCATAGCCTTGAAGGTAATTTCTTCTAGTGCTAGCGGGATAGTATCATCTACCTCCCTCATACTCTTGGGGGTATCGGATATCTGTTTAATGGCGACCGAAACCGGGCTGTCCGATTCAAATGGCAGCCGTCCGGTAAGCATCTCATACAGCATAACACCGGTGGAATAGATATCTGCCTTGGCATCGGTGGTATCACCTTTTGCCTGCTCAGGGGAGATATAGTGGACAGAACCTATAGCCTTATCGGTTATGGTTCTCGTTTCGCTGCGCGAAAACCGTGCAATACCGAAATCCATCACCTTAATCGTTCCATTGGCAAGTAACATGATGTTCTGAGGTTTAATGTCTCGGTGTACTATCCCTCTATCATGTGCATGCTGTAGTGCTTTCAGTACCTGCTCGGTGAAGAATACCGCATCACGCCAACCTAACTGTCCCTGTCGATCGATGTACTCTTTGAGGGTTATCCCATCGATGAGTTCCATAACGATACATTGAACGGTATCCGAGAAGTTCACGTCAAAGACCTTCACGATATTGGGATGTGATAAGAGGCTTATGGCTTTGGATTCATTCTTGAACCGTCTGACAAAATCTTCGTTGCCCAAGAACTCTTCGCGAAGAATCTTTACGGCTACATCGACATTCTCCAGTCGATCATGAGCACGATAGACATTTGCCATTCCACCCGTACCGATGATCTCGAGTATCTCGTATCTTCCGTCAAGACGTTTTCCTATGTATTTATCCATATTATTGTTGCTCCTTAGGGGACTATACTAATCTGCCTGAAGCAGTAAGGCTGTAATATTGTCAAAGCCTCCTGCGTCGACTGCGTAGTTTATGAGATTCTTTGTGCTTTGGTAGAAATCCGACTCTCTGACGATGCTAAGCATCTTTTGGTCATCTGCCATGTTGCTGAGCCCGTCGCTGCAGAGCAGCAAACTATCACCCTTGGAAAGCCTTATCCTATTATAGTCTAACCTCAAATCCTCTTCTATACCCAGCGCGCTGGTGATGATGTTGCGGTTGGGGTGGTTTCTGGCCTGAAGCTCGGTTATCTTACCGCTCGCGAGCAGTTCCTGTACCACCGAATGATCGGTGGTTATCTGTGAGATATGCTTCTTGGTGATATGATAGGCTCGGCTGTCACCCGCGTGAACTATATATACATCATTGTTGCGGATAATAGCTAACACAATGGTGGTTCCCATCGAGAATACCTGCTGCATGTCGCGTGCTAGATTAAACACCAGTGTGTTGGCTCTTTTAACAGAGTCTAACATAAAGGATTTAATGTTCTCTTCTCCGATGACCCCGATAAGTATCTCTTTGATTATCTGCTCGAGGTAGTTGACGGTGATGAAGGAGGCTTCACCTCCCGAGGTTACCCCGCCCATACCGTCACAGAGAATCATCCAGTAACTGTCATCCGACAATCTACCTATCTTGTAGCAATCCTGATTCTGTTCGTGGCGTAATCCAACGTCGGTAGCGGCGGTAATTCTCATTCTAGTCTCTCTTTATCTGTCTCATCTTGTACCCGTCGTCTCAGCTGTCCGCAGGCTGCATCTATGTCATCTCCGAGTGTCCTTCGAACAGTTGTATTGAGCGATAGAGCCTGAAGCTTATCCTTAAAGGACAGAGCGACCTTGCGAGTAGTCGCTGTCACTCCGCTTCCTTCAATATCATTGAGCGGTATCAGGTTTATGTGTGCATTCATGCCTTTGAGCAGCCGGTAGATATCTCTTGCATCTTTTACTGAATCGTTAATACCTTGATTCACAGCATATTCAAAGGTAATGCGACGGTTGGTCTTTTCTAGATATCCCTGACAGCTAGTCATCAAGCGGTTGAGGTCATAGATATCGTTTATCGGCATCAGTCGGCTTCGCAACGCATTATTTGCAGCATGCAGCGATACCGAGAGGTTGTATTTGAGGTTTTTTTCAGCGAGTTGTTCGATTCGATCGGCAACTCCCGAGGTAGAAATGGTTATCGCCCGCTGGCTAAGATTCAAGCCATTTTCATCACATATGATATCACAAAAAGCCATGACATTGCAAAAGTTGTCGAGTGGTTCTCCAATACCCATCAGCACTACACCGGATACCCTTTGATGTCGGTCAGCTGCTACTGCATATACCTGTAGCAGCATCTCTGCCGGAGTCAGATTGCGCACCAGACCTCCTATGGCAGAGGCACAGAAACTACAGTTTCTGGCACATCCTACCTGTGAGGAGATACAGACGGTTAGCTTTTTGCGATAGAATAGGGCAACCGATTCAATTAGGTTCCCGTCGCTCAATTTGAAGAGGTACTTTACCGTTCCGTCTTTCGACTCGACGACCGCTTGTGTAGTCAGTGTGTCAATATATGTATCCTGCTGTAGAGTATTGCGAAGTTGTTTTGGTAGATTACTCATTGCATCAAATGTAGTTACCTGCTTTTGATGTAGCCATGAGAATACTATGCCAGCACGATATGTCTCATACCCTATCTCTTCTATATATTCTTTCAGTTGTTCAGCTGTATACGAAAGGATCTCCTTCATTAGCTTAACCTTTCGATGATTGCATAGAAGAACCCTTCCCCGTCTTCAACCGATGGGAGTTTGAGCATATATCCATCATGATTTTGAAAGCCAGAAGGTGGAATATCACAGTGAAGCGCATAACCTACATTCTCCTGCAGAAATGCTCGGACGATATCCTGGTTCTCTCGCTGGTTGATGGTGCAGGTGCTGTAAACCAAACGTCCACCTTTTTTTAAATATCTGCATCCATTGGTAAGTATTGCTCGCTGGGTCATCAGTATATCTTCATCGGGAGGAGCGTTCAGTCTTAGTTCGCTCTTGGTGTGAATCTGCCCAAATCCGCTGCAGGGCACATCAGCAATGACAAAGTCTGCCTTTCCTTCATACTCAGGTAGAAACTCAGTAGTATCGCAAAGCTTGGTCGTAATACAGTCTATCTCCTCACGAACTGCTGCTTCGGTTAGTAACTTCAGACGATTTTCATGTCGGTCAAATGCGACAATCTCACCACAACCTTCCATATACTGGGCTGCTGTCAATGTCTTTCCACCCGGTGCAGCACAGAGATCCAGCAGTAACGAATCATGCATAGGTGCCAGTGCATATATAGCTGCTTGTGATGCATAGCTCTGCACCCGTATTACTCCCTGTTTATTTAGTACGGATTTTTGCATTTTGTAATCTTTTGCGATGATACAATAGGGTAATATATCTGAAGAAACCGTAGATACATATCCTTCAGCAGCGAGTAGGTCCAACGCCTGCTGTTCGGTCATCTTGAGTGAATTGACCCGGAAGTATGCCGTTCTCTTAGCAGACATTCCTTTAAAGATATGCTCGTACTCATCCGGATACTGTGAGATAATTAGCTCGGTCAAACTGCGGTTAAGGGAATACACTATCGACAGCCGTTGAGTCTCATCCGATATATTATCGAGTGATGCCATATCAAACTGCATTGTGCGTCTGAGTACCGCATTGACAAGTGACGAGGCTGAACGTTTTCGAATCTCTTTAGTCAGTTTAACACTCTCGTCGACGGCAGCAAACGCCGGAATCGAATCGAGAAAGAGTATCTGAGCCAAACCAAATCTTAGTATTATTCTAATCTCTTCATCGAGAAATTCTAGCGGTTTAGTAAGATAGAGTGATAGGATATATTCTAGTTGAATCTGCTTTTCTAGCGTAGTCTTGACCAACGCTGTCAGTAGACTCGCCTGTCTCTCATTGAGCTTTTCTTCCCTGATAGTTTGATCAAGGACCAGATTAGAGTATCCCCCATTCTCGATACGAACCAGACATTGTAGTGCTAACAGTCGTATATTCATCATCTTCTGGTTCGTTTATTGGTGGTTAGCAGCAACCGGATGAGACTCATAAAGGAGACTAACAAAGAAGCGACATATGTGAGTGCTGCAGCATTCAATACCTTTCTGGAACAGTTTAATTCGTTTGGTGTCAACATACCGAACGTTTCGAGTGAAACTATGGCACGTCTTGAGGCATTGAATTCAACCGGAAGGGTTATTAGTTGGAATATGGTTACTAGAGAGAATAATCCAATTCCTAAAAACGTCAATTCAATGATACCGGACATATATCCGAGGATTATTAAGGGCATTGAGAGGGTGGACCCTATATTGGTGATAGGCAATAATGAGCTGCGTATGCGAATCGGGAAGTACCCACCCGCATACTGTAGGGCATGCCCGGCTTCATGTGCGGCTACCCCTATAGCAGCCACCGATCGGCTGTCATAGACTGACTCAGACAGGCGTATGACCTTCCGCTTAGGATCGTAGTGATCTGCAAGGTAACCGGTCGCTCGCTCGATAGGGATCGATTGCAGTCCGTTACTGTCCAGTAACATTCTGGCTGCAGTATATCCGGTTAAACGTGATGCCGCATACATATTCTGATACTTCGAAAATGTAGACTTAACTCGGTATTGTGCCCAGATAGCTATAACTAGTGCCGGCATTACCAGCACAAGGTAATAGATATCCATCCCATATCCTAACCTAAAACCAGCAAAGTTAATCAACGACGTCTCCTTTTTGAGGTAATATATCTCCGACTGCCAAACGAAGCCCGGCAGCATATGCCGTGCCAGTCATCCTGTTTCTGCTTTCAGGCATGAGCTGCTCTAATATGACCGAGCCGCCTACCGCTGCAATCGTAAGGGGATTCAACGAGAGTACCTGCCCAGGTGTGGCAGTGGCATCGGAGTACGAGGCCATATATACCTTAGTCTTTCTGCCTGAGATAGTAAAGTATGCCCCAGGCCAGAGACACAGACCTTTTACCAACCCTACAATATGATTGGCGTCACAGGTAAAATCAAACTCTCCGTCAGTTTTTTCAATAATCGGAGCAAAGGATGCTATTGCATCATTCTGTTTAGTATATTTTACCTCTGAATTTGTTAATTTTTCTACCACTTCGAGTAAAAGAGTTGCGGCTACCGATTCAACAATCGTAAACACCTCAGCAGCATCACTATTGTCAGTAAGTGCTATCTCTCGCTGACAGATGATGTCACCGGTATCTAAACCTTCATCAATTCGCATGATGGTCACACCGGTTTGGCTTTCGCGGTTGATTATGGCATGTTGCACGGGAGAGGCTCCACGGTAAGCCGGAAGTAGTGAGGCATGTGCGTTAATGGCTCCATATTTCGGAAGCGACAGCAGAGATTTCGGTAGCAGTTTTCCATATGCGACCACGACAATGAGGTCAGGAGCTAGCTGCTCAATCAGCGCATGTATCTGTTTGGTTTTGAGGCTTCGCGGTTGAAAAACAGCAATCTCTTTTTTCAACGCTTCGGTTTTGATGGCAGGTGGCGTTACTATCTGCTTTCTACCTACCGGTTTATCTTCACCGCAGAACAGACCGACAATACTATGTTTCTCTGCTAACGCCAGTAGCGACTCTATAGCAATATCTGCCGTTCCCATAAAAATGATTCTCAATGGTTCACCCTTTATCCTAATAAGATTGCTGCCTTATGATTTTTAAACCGTTGGTTCCTCTATCGAGTAAACCCCTTCGGCTATATCCACAAAGAGTATGCCTTCCAGATGATCCATCTCATGGCATACAGCACGAGCATTCATGCCCTCAAACTCTTGTATATATTCATTTCCATCCCGATCAAATGCTTTAACTGTAATACTAGTTGGTCTTGTGACACTACCCTGTAGTCCAGGGACCGACAGACAGGCTTCGTCGCTGGCTTCCTCTCCCTGCTTTGATATAATCTCGGGATTTATCATCTCAAGCATATCGGTTTCATCCACAAGAACAATGACGACTCTTCTGAGTATCCCAACCTGAGGAGCCGCTAATCCCAGTCCCTGAACCTTCTCAAGCGTGTCTCTGAGATCCTCTAAAAGTTGATGAGTACGGTCCCCAAAGTCGGTTACCGGTCGACTTTTTTTTCGTAAAATATCTGACTCTATCGTGAATATATTGCGCAGTGCCATATATGCTCCTAGTTGAAGTAAATTTTCTCGGTGAGATAGTACGGTCAATATATGTACAACTCATATCGTTCTATTTGAATATCCGAAGGCAACCATGCTATAACTATGGTGATAAGGGGGATTATTTTGCTACAGTTAACTACAAGCAGTTAACTACAAGCAGTTAACTACAACATAACATGAGTTGTAATTAACTGCTTACTGCCTTTTGTTATGGCCTACATAAATTTACTGAATTTACTAAACAGGTTGGAAATTAATACAGGCTTTTCGGGCAGGGGCTGTCGGGTGTGATGACATTTACTCCGAGATAACGTGCGACTTCGGTGATAACATCTTTAACCTGTCCATACACGCCGGCTACATGGTGGATAAACGGTCCATACATGAGACGCTCTTCCCATTTCTTCCAGTCATCGACCTCAAGCCATACCCAGGTCCCGGTGGTAACAGGTCCTTCAGTTGCTTCACCTTCACCAATAAACATATAGTACTCGCCGTTTAGTTCATCCATACGACACATGGTGATACTGCCTTGTTTCATCTCCCACCAGGCTTCGTATAGTGTCATGCCTCTTCTGTCGAAGCTCTTTATCTGTGGTTTGCGGGCATCGGTTGCCAGCGATACTGGGAAGGAACCGCCGTGCCAGATGAGCTCTGCATTATCATTGGTTGGATGACGGTAGGTCCAGTCGGCTAAGAACTCCGACTCTTCGCCTAAAGTAGCTGCAGTACAGATAAGTTGGGAGATAGCTCCCCATACATCTGTCTCACAGGCAGTTGGGAATCCTCTATCAGCTAACTCGCCTTGGATGGCACAGGAGGAACCCGGTAGATCTATGGCATTTCTGACCCCGCCACAGTCAAAAGCAGCACACTTACAGTTATGCTCCTTCATTAGTTGCTCAATAGCAATGGTACCTGCACAAACTTTAGTCACATACTCATCAGAAGTATCGGAACAATCTATGCGATTTCTGAAGTCAGCAATGTAGTCGGTCAGTTCCGAACTGTTCTCTTCGAGTATCTGCCGTGTACGTACACCAATTGCAGCAAGTGCAATGGGCTTAACGGTGATATTGAAGTTTTGGATGAGAGCCAATTGATTATGGAAAACACTGTAGAATGCGTCCGGGCGATCGCCGATTTCAGCGACATTTAGATTGCGCAGTGCTTTCAGGACGAATGAAACTTGAACGAATTTCTTGAATCCGTTAACGAAATCAGGATGATCGGCTTCACAGTTCCAGATATAGCTATATGTGACACCGTAGTTTCTCAGCACCTTGGTTGCGGCAAAGATACCACACTGTGTCTCTTTTTCACGTTTTTCATAGGTACTTACCTTATCTCTGGTACCCCAGATAAGAACCGGAAGCTTGAACTGTTTGGCTACACCTACACATACCTCTTCGCAACCGAAATCACAGAAGGGGAAGAACAACGCATCAACCTTCGCTGCGGTGAATTTGTCTACTATCTTGGGGATATCTTCCTTTAGTGCTGCCATACCCTGAAGGCAGACATCATCGATATCCACAAACTCGACATAGTCGGGCATCTGAGCACGAATGATAGGCATAATTATGTCATACTCTTCTCGTGCCGTTTCGATTCTGAATACCGGACGTCTTGTAGGCATTAAGCCTATTCTGATTTTGTCTTTGTACATGCTTTTTCCTCTCAATTCATAAGTAATTTGTAGACGTAAGTAATTATTAGTATTTTAGCATAATCAAGCTCTAAAGTGAACAGCAAGAACTGCCAATTGCTTTTGTTTGACCATCAACTTACTAAAATAATCAATCAAGTATTTACATCTTATACAACAGAAACCTCGATGCCGTTTTCTAGCCCCTGACAAAGTAGACTAAATAGTTTCAGCTACATTTTCTTAGCTATCTAGTAAAAACGAATAATATCGATAACCGTACACTTCAGTTTGTTACTATTCTAAAAACTACTCTTTCTAAAATTTCCCTATAAATACCCTGAAGCATAATAATGAATCCCGGTTGATTAAGATCACAAAAGGATTAATTGTTTCTAATACTGTTAATCACGGTGACTGTCTTTGGGAGATAGTAAACCATAACCTGCCAACCCGATTATTTCTTCCTATTATTCTGTTAGCTCTTAAGGTATACTTACGATGTGAACTAACTCACCTGATAGAAAATACCTAGCGACGAGGTAGAAAGAGGATTATGCGATGGCAAGAATAAAGAAAGAATATATTGAAAGAATATATGCCGGATGGCTAGCAAAAATTATTGGAATAAGGTTGGGAGCTCCGATAGAGGGTTGGACCTATGAAAAGATTAAGAATGTATATGGTGAAATTCATGATTATCCTGTGGATTATTCGGATTTTGCTGCAGACGATGATAGTAACGGACCCATATTTTTCCTTCGGGCATTGGAAGACTCTAAAAATGGTTTTGATATCACTGCAGAAGATGTATCGGAAGCATTACTTAACTATGCACCATTTGAACATGGGTTCTTCTGGTGGGGTGGATATGGTGTATCCACTGAGCATACAGCCTATTTGAATCTACGCAATGGAATAAAGGCACCGAGAAGCGGTAGCATTGAGCAGAACGGGCTTGTTACCGCTGAGCAAATTGGCGGACAGATATTTATTGACACATGGGGACTTGTGTGTCCCGGGAACCCTGATTTAGCTGCACATTATGCTGCTTTAGCAGCAAGTGTAACACATGGAGGAAATGGAATATACGGAGGAGTATTCATTGCTTCATGCATTGCATACGCGTTTGACGAGACAGATATTACTTCAATCATAGAAAAAGGGTTGTCATATATTCCTGAAGACAGTGAATACACACGTGTTGTCCGTTGTGTCATAGACTTCCATAAGGCATCTCCGGATAACTGGCGAGATTGTTTCAAATATGTTTATGAGAATTTCGGTTATGATAAATACCCAGGTGCGTGTCATATTATTCCGAACATAGCCGTAATGATATTAGCTCTGTTGTACGGTAACGGAGATTTTTCCGATACACTGAACATCTGTAATATGTGCGGATGGGATACAGATTGTAACATTGGGAATATTGCGACTATAATGGGTGTACGTGGTGGTTTAGAGGCCATAGATTTTGA
Source organism: Oscillospiraceae bacterium (assembly GCA_009782665.1). GTDB lineage: Bacteria > Bacillota > Clostridia > Oscillospirales > Ruminococcaceae > WRIP01. Next base: position 519 of record WRIP01000035.1, on the reverse strand, counting down.
GAAATGGCGAAAACCCATCAATGATTTCATGATATGTTCTGGGGTTGTAGGTTCGCTGAATATTTTGGATATACCTTATGGTGCAAGCTATATTGCTAAGCTTGCTTTTGCTCTTGCAGGTGAAGAACCTCCCGGTCTTTGGGATGAAATACTTCATAAACGTATAGACAGCTGTCACTTTGAATACCCAGGTTCTACACATGCAATGCGTGTGAGAACTGAACATATACGTTCCACTCCGGAGATACAATTGAGTAACTCAACTGAAACTGCATACACCGGTAGGCGTTCTCTGAAGACAGTTGTAAAGCCACTCACAGCGGGGTCAAGAGTATATTTATACAAGAAAACCTACTATATGCCTTCTGATTTTCATGACAGTCGCTACGATCCGTCTTTTTCACCGCTGTTGTATCCCGGTCAAACAGTACACGGCAATGCATATATCCCTCTATATTGCCCTGATTGTACGGTGAGGATGTATGTACATGATGCCTATACTGACGAAGTGATCGAAGG
>WRIP01000034.1 GCA_009782665.1 Oscillospiraceae bacterium | reverse complement strand
GCGAAGACATGCACAGATCTTCATCGGAGTGAATAACACCATTAATGGCGTTTTAGGCTTCATAGCAACGCTGATAGGTGGACTGGTAATGACTTTGGTAGAGACTAACAGTTGGAGTTTTGGTTCTGACTATCTCATTAAGGGGCAGCAGGTACTTATGGCAATCTCGGGATTGACCTTTTTTGCCGGGGCCATATATATCAGAAAGCAGCTACAGAAATAGGATGGCGTATAGCAACGAAACTACACTTTGGTTTGACCATTCATTTTCGCAATGATATACTTCCCTTGTGAAGGTTAATCCATAAGCGGTATATAAAAATGAATCAAAGAATATCCTCAGGCTGTCGAGAAAGGATCAAAATGAGCAAAAACCCTATTGTTTTTAGTGGAATACAACCTACCGGAGGATTTCATATCGGAAACTATATCGGAGCGTTATCCAACTGGACTGCAATACAGAATGAGTATGAGTGTCTCTACTGTATAGTTGACCTACACTCGCTTACCGTTCGCACCGATCCCAAGGAACTGACACAAAACATCCGTCAGGCAGCTGCTATGTTCATTGCATTGGGAATCGACCCGACCAAGAGTACTATGTATGTACAGAGTCAGGTACCGGGGCACACTCAACTCAGCTGGATCCTCTCCTGCTATACCGCATTCGGAGAGATGTCCCGAATGACACAATTCAAGGATAAATCCGAAAAAAATGCAGATAACATAAATGTAGGTCTCTTCTGCTATCCGGTTCTTATGGCATCTGATATCCTGCTGTTTGATACCTCATATGTCCCAATAGGGGATGACCAACGACAACATCTTGAGATAACCCGAGATATAGCGGTAAGATTCAACGGAATATATGGGGATGTATTTATCATCCCGGAGGGAATTTATCAAAAGGTAGGAGCTAGAATAATGTCACTTCAGGATCCTACCTCCAAGATGAGCAAATCTGACCCCAATGAAAACTCAAAAATAATGCTAACCGATGACAATGATGCTATACTCAGGAAGTTTAAACGAGCGATCACCGACTCTGGAAATGAGATATGTAGAGGTAAGGATAAAGAGGGTATAACTAACCTCATATCGATACTTTGCGGTATGACAGGTAAGCAACCACAGGATGTAGAAGTCGAATTTTGCGGCAAAATGTACGGAGAATTTAAGCTTGCAGTTGCCGATGCGGTCATCGCGGTTGTTGAACCTATCCGTACCGAGTATCAGCGTATACTAAGCGATAAAACGTATCTCGATGAGATACTGACTTCAGGCAGAGATAAAGCGACCGAGCGTTCCGAAAAGGTCATGGCACGTGTCAATAATGTTATGGGACTAAATATATACTAAAAAATATGGAAAGGTATCAGAATATCTATGAAAGAGTTTGAATTTTATTCACCCACACGGGTCATCTTCGGAACAGACTCCGAAGCAAAGCTGGCAGATGCCATAAGATGGGCAGGTGGAAGTCGTGTACTATTAGTTTATGGCGGTTCCAGTGCAATTAAAAGCGGTTTGATTGCCAGAACTCAAAAGCATCTTGACGATGCCGGTATAGCCTATGACGAGATAGGTGGAGTTAAACCCAATCCACTACTTTCATTAGCTCGAAACGGAGTACAAAAAGCAATTGATTTCGGTGCCGATTTTGTACTGGCTATCGGTGGTGGAAGCGCTATAGATACCGCAAAAGCGATTGCTATAGGAGCAGCAAGTGAAGGTAAGGACATTTGGGATGTGTTTTGGCTCGGAGCTGAACTTCCGACTAAAGCACTACCGGTAGGTGTCATACTCACTATCTCAGCTGCCGGCAGCGAAACAAGCAACTCGGCAGTACTTACACATGATGAAACGCTCAGAAAGAGCGGTATTAATGCCGATGTAAACAGACCCAGATTCGCCATCATGAATCCGGAGTTGACCTATACACTCCCATTGGATCAGATTAGTAACGGTGTTGCGGATATTATGATGCATACACTAGACAGGTATTTTACAATATCTCTGGGTAATGACTTTACCGATGCTATAGCCGAAGCATTACTGCGTACAGTAATTGAACAGGGACCGGTTATGTTAGCGAATCCCACTGATTATCACAGTGCCAGCGAAATCATGTGGTGCGGGAGTGTATCTCATAACCACATGACCGGACTTGGTGGCATATCCGACTTCTCGGTGCATCAGCTATCGATGCCTCTCTCGGGAGTATATGATGCTGCACACGGAGCTGCACTGACAACGGTTTGGGGTGATTGGGCTAGGTATGTTATGGATGCTAATCCCGAACGGTTTGTCCGACTCGGTAGAGAGGTGTTCGGTGCCGGTAGCTTTGAGACACCCGAAGCAGCTGCTCTTGATGCAATCGAGAGGATGGTAGAGTTCTTTAAAAGCATAAATATGCCGACTGATTTTTCTTCACTCGGGATAGGGGTGGTATCTGATGAGATACTGCAGGATCTAGCTGATAGGTGCTCATATAACCGAGGTAGGGTAGTCGGCAACTATCGTCCTATTGATCGAGATGATATGTACGAGATATATAAGATGGCGAATAGATAGTATACCGATAACTGAGCAGTATCCGTTCAGGTCAGCTTATGAAAAACTCTACCTATTAGCTTGAGTATTCTAAAAAACGTTGAGCTATGGAAAGCTCAAGGTCAGCAGGCAATGCCAGCCAATGGCATATCTAAAAAACGACCTTTTTTTCCTTCGGACGGTCGTTTCTTGAAATTCAACCCTCTGTTGAAACAGCGGGCGCTACTGGTTCAATCGGTTTTACTACTGGAGGTCCTACGTTAAGAGACGGACCGGTAGGTGCTTCGCATAGTGTTGGAAGTCATGATCCGTAGTGAACACCAGCAAGTTGTAATTGAAGGCGACCGCGCAAATGAGGAAGTCTGTATGCGAACACTGTACGCCGTTCTTGCGGCATATGTTGAAATATTCCGCAGCAGTTTCATGGTCTTTGGTGGTGATCGGAAGATCCTCAAAGACGCACAGGTAAGATTTCAGTTTATTAAAAAGCAGCCCTGTCCGGTATGCCTGACAGCAGTTCCTGACGCACAGGTCCTATCATCACGACCAGTGATTCCTTGATCAGACTAGTCAGTGTTCTGTTAATCTCGTTTTGTTCATTACGCCGTAACGCAAGGGACCAGACCGAGGCATCAGCTAAAACTTTCATACCTCCCGACGTCTCGCTTCTTTATAATCGTAGTCTGTGTCATACTCGATGGTTCCGAAAAGAGATAAGATATCCGCGGATTTGCGTCTTTGGATAAATTCCTTTAGCGCGAGGTTAACAGTCTCTCTTTTGGTTTTCAATCCACCTGTTTTCAGTGCAGTTTCCAGGAGATAGGTGTCAATGGATAGGTTCGTTGCCATATAATTCGCTTCCTTACTATTGTGTAATATTTTCACAATATTATGTGTGAAGTCACTAGGGTTTGAGTGTTTCGTAAGTCAATCATATGAAAACGTTGTATATGACTAAAATCTCATTGAATTCTCGACAGATTACAGGGATTTGCGATAACAAATATCACCTTATAACATTGTTTATCAGTTATCTTTACAATTCACACTGAGATAAGAAGATAGAGTCGACAAAGTAAAGGAGAAAAATATTGAAAACTCACTCTGCTGGTTATTCCTGTAAGAGCTTATTGTAAAGAGACCCGGAGAAAACACAAAAGAAGTTCTAAGATTAGATCAGGATAATAACGGTAGTATACTTCGTTTGCTTTCATAATAAGATCCATTGTCATAAGAATAAATTTAGTTTTCGCATTAATGCAGGGTTTCTCTCAGACACTTTTTATGGATACTACCAGCAAGGCAAAAACAAAAGAGGTAATCTTGCAACAGTGTAACGGTGTCCTAAAGAGTCTGACAATCTGATGTTTTTACGTGCATTGACCGAAGCAATCAAAGAACCCGATGACAGGTCATTCTAGTAAAACAAAAAACCGGATAGACATATGCCACCGGTTTTATAGATCTACGTTAATATGTGGTTCATTTCCCGATCAGATAGGCAGCTAGTTTTTCAACAAATAGATCTGCATCAAGAGGTTTCCCAATATGGTCGGTCATACCGGCCTTTTTGCATTCGGCAATATCCTCCGCAAATGCATTTGCGGTCATAGCCACAATGGGGATGGATAAAGCTTCAGGTGTAGCTAATGCCCGAATCTGACGAGTAGATTCCAATCCGTCCATGACCGGCATCTGCAGATCCATAAGAATGATATCGTACCCTGTTTGGTTGGCATTGAACATTTCGAGTGCCTGCTGCCCGTCTTCAGCACAGTCGATATTAATATGTGTGTCTTCTAGTAATGCAATAGCTATCTCTCGGTTTATTTCAATATCTTCTGCTACCAATACCCGATATCTTGAGAAGTCTGGCAGTTGGTTGGAGCTACCAGAAGAGATATCTACACTCTTTGCATTGTTGCTCACAATCTCGTTGATGGAGTTAAGGATAGAGGAAGGAAACAAAGGTTTAGGTATAAATCTACTGATTCCAATACTGAACAAGGAATCCTCAATCTTGTTCCAGTCGATAAAGGTGGTCATCATCACCACATTATTGTTGGTTATGGAAAAGCTTGAGTTGCGAATTAACTCGATATTGCTGTCGGTTGCCAGTGAATAGTCACAAAACACGACATCATACGGTTGGTGTGCAGCGCTGGCATTCATCGCAAAATCAATCGCAGAAGATAATGTGTCGACTTCATCGGCAACCATGCCGAACTTCGTGATAATTGATCTAAAGTATTCTCGCTCCTCAAGATCGGGATCTACTATCAATAGACGTATATCTGACGGCTTAATATTTCCGAATATGACCGCATTATTCTGTTGTTGTTGACGCTCCAGTTTGATCTCGAAGATGAAGGTAGAACCTTCATCGACAACCGACTCTACCCAAATTTTTCCGCCCATGCTCTCGACTATATTTTTGGAGATAGCAAGACCAAGACCGGTACCGCCGAACCGACGGGTGGTGCTTATCTCCGCCTGTTGAAAAGCGGTGAAGATGCTGTTTATCTGTTCCTTAGTCATCCCGATACCGGTGTCCTCAACCGAGAATCTCAGTATACTGTAGTTATCTTCGGCAGCTATCTCTTCTGACGAAAGGGTAATGGATCCGCCAGCAGGAGTGAACTTTACAGCATTTGATAGTAGATTGGTGATAACCTGAGAGAGTCTGAGCTCATCTCCGATAAAGTGCATCCGCATATCACGACCTAATGATACATTAAACTTAATGTTCTTGAGTTCTATACGCTCTGTCATGAGATTACACACCTTGATGAGCATCTTCTCTATATTGAGTGGTGTAGAATCGAGTTCTAGCTTACCGGCTTCAATCTTTGAGATATCCAATACATCATTGATGATACCCAGTAGATGGGTAGATGAATTCTCTATATTACCTAGGCAATACTTAAGTTTTGTCACATCATCAGTTTTGGCAGCAATCTGTGTCATCCCTATGATGGCGTTCATAGGAGTGCGGATTTCGTGACTCATACTCGACAGGAAACTGCTCTTGGAGTGGGTTGCGGACTGAGCTTCCTCTAACGCATCGGTGAGAGCCTTTGTATATCGCTCCTCGGTCATGACTATTTTTCTGATGAACATCATGATAATAACTAGCATCAATAGATAGGATATCACCAGCAGAATGAGTATAGTGCGAGAGGTAGTGCTTAACGTTTGCTCCAGTTCCGAGACAAGATTATTGGCCCAGATATATCCAATAACCTCACCATTTCGGATAATTGGTTGCATAGCATTCATGATATTCCCGCGCACCATAGTACCCATGGATACATCGGCAGTCCCGGTTTCCATAACCCTACGTCCCGGATGGTCTTCAGCTATTGAAACACCAACCATCTGTTGGTAATCAACTGAGGGTCCGTAGGTGAGTATTGCGTCCAGTTTACGGGAATAGAATCCAACCCCCAGTCCATCTGAGGAGTGCGCTACTTCGTCAGTTACTTCAGCTAGAGCTTTGTTGAGTGCTTCTATCTGCTGCTCACGTGAAGCATCCTGCATTCCGGCATTTGCTAGTATCTCCTCATAACCTCCTTCAGATAGTTGGGTATCAAGTACCTTTGCAAAGGACAGTAAGCTTTCCTTTTTCTGCTCATAGAAAATATTGTTATTCACATTGTTTGCGATATACCAAATTGTGATGAACGGTATACACAGACAGAGTGCTAATATGATAATAGTTTTTGTATGTTCTTTTAGGAAACTAAATCGTCCCATATGCTTACTCCCTACAATTGATGAGAAATATTTCGTACTACCCCAAGATATCAACTGCTGAGATACTCTTCGAGGGTGGCAAGGACTTCATCGAAGTCTAACGGTTTTCCTAGATGACCATTCATGCCCGCTGCAATACAGTTTTCAATATCTTCCTTGAAGACATTGGCAGTCATTGCAACGATGGGAATCTCGGCCGAGTTGCCTAAACCGGATGCACGTATTTTCCGGGTGGCATCGTATCCATCCATCTCAGGCATCTGCAGATCCATGAATATCATGTCATACTTAGTTGGGTTAGCTGTGAACATTTCTACTGCAATCAGACCGTTTTCTGCACAATCAAAGGTCAGTCCAGTTGGTTCGAGCAGTGCTAGCACAATCTCGCGATTAATCTCCACGTCTTCAGCCAACAGTATGGTGTACTGTCCTAAATCCAGTGTTTTTTCCGGTTGTACTTCTTTAGCAGTGGCTGCATCCAACCCTAAACATCCGTTTAACGAGTCGACAATCGCCGACATGAATAATGGTTTAGGTAGGAAGTAGGATATCCCCGCTTCTATTGCACTTTCCTGTATTTCGTTCCATTCGGTAACCGAGATCATCAGCACAACACAATGCTCGGTTGTAGAATCACTTATGGAACGGGCAAACTCGATACCGTTCATGTCCGGTAGTTCCCAGTTCACGAATAGTATGTTGTATGGACCGTGTTTAGCTAACAACGAGAGTGCTTCCAAACCACTCGGCGCGGTATCGCATACCACCCCTATCGTCTGTGCGGTTTTGCTAAAGAAGCTTAGTACATCGGGATCGCTGTCAACCGCAAGCATACGCATATTAGCGTATTTCGAACAACCCTTTGTTATCTCTTCGGGTTCATCAGTACCGTGTGCTAAACATACGGTGAAACTGAAGGTAGAACCTTTTCCAATCTCCGATTCGACCCATATCTCACCGTTCATCATCTCAACGATGTTTTTCGATATGACTAGACCTAAACCGGTACCGCCGTATTTTCTGGTGGTTGAAGCTTCTGCCTGTTCAAAAGCACCAAACAATCTGTTCTTCTGTTCTTCGCTGATACCGATACCGTTATCACTGATTGATATCAACAGTGTGCATATACCATTTTCTTCTGATTGGAGTTCAGCATTCAGATGAATGGATCCTCCTTCTGCAGTGAACTTCACTGCATTGGTCAGTATATTTGAGATAACCTGAGCAAGACGCTGTTCATCACCTATGAGCATCTGAGGTATGTCACTTGAAAGGTGAACCGTCAGCTTCTGCTTCTTGTCATCCACTCTGAAGTTGATAACATCCACTACCCGCTGGAACATCTTCTCAAACATGAACTCGGTAACAGAAAGGCTGAACTTATTAGCTTCTATCTTAGACATATCCAAAACATCGTTTATGACACTTAACAGATGCTTTGACGCGTCCTGTATCTTATGTATAGCATAGTCCTTTTTCTCTATATCGGGAGCTGAAGCACCTATTGATGACATACCGATTATGGCATTCATAGGTGTCCTAATTTCATGAGACATATTAGCCAAGAAATTACTCTTAGCCTGGCTTGCCTGTTCAGCACGTTGTCGGGCGATTTCGATTTCGGTAACATCGCTGGACAGGATGATATACCCAATCTTGTTGCCATCCTGATCTAAGAGATAGTTGGCGGAACCTCTGAGGTACATTTCGTTATCTGCCTGATAGAGTACATCAGCCTCTCTGCCTTCATGTAAGGCAACTACCGGATCGGTATTGGAATCGGGAGGATAGACACTAGTCTCATTATATGAAAGCCCCACTACATCATCCAGATTCATACCCAGTATATTGAGTGCATTATTATTCATGTATATGACCTTATGGTCCATATCGATGATGGACAGGGGTTCGTTAATACTGTCCTCGATACTGTCTGCCATCTCGTCGAAGGAGTTAGCGAGTGTACCAAACTCATCTTTGATGTCAGAGCGTAATCGTACCTGTCGTTGCCCGTGACGGAAACGTGACAGACCGTCGATGAGCAGTTTAATGTTATCGGTTAGATATGAAGAGAGAAGCATAGCCATCAGTATGACGATAGCAACCAGAAGTGCGGTGGTTACGATAAGTTGGATACTGTTCTTGAGCATGTTGCTGTCGATGGCACCTTCAAGAGCTGCTTCCATAACACGTGCAGGAGCGGTGAAGTCCTCAATACCGGCTCCGATGGTAACTATGGCAAACCCGCGTTTTGATCCACCCTGTTGCTCTGGTGCATACTGACCGGTATAGTAGGGGATTGCACCGGCAGTGGTCGGCTTATATATTCCGCTCCAGAGGATATAGAAGGAACCGGATCCACCGTCCTCGGTGAGGTTCATCCAACCTGTACACTGTGGTGCGTTGTTTAGATAGCGACCGTCAAGACCCACAAAACCGGCTTTAGTAAGTGCAGCTGCAGGTGTTTTGTCTCTCGACTGATAGTCGAGGATCTCGTTACCAAACCCATCGGTTACGATATTACCATCGCTGTCGGTTACCTTGCGTTCTCCGAACTGAGGGAGAATCTCTCGGTCCTGGTTATATCTTTCATAGAACTCACCCCAGCTAGTACCGACATCCGAGTTACTGAGATTGTCCCAGGATACGTTTTCTGCCAGCCATTCGGCTCCGCCGCTGTTGTACCATAAGTAGTAGGGGGTATCGGTTGCAGGTTGGGGATTCCCATCGGCGTTCAGAATGGGTATGGTGCGGAATTTTCCGGGTTCATACTCTTCCTTTAGGAACCCGCCGTTCTCATAATCTCTTTCAAGCATATTGGTTCCCTCAAGCCAGGGTACCTGTGCTTCTCCGGTCAGAGGATTATATCCAACTATAGAGTGGTGTCTAGGATGACAGATACTGCGACATTGATAGTCCCATATGAAGGCGTAGTTGCCTTCATATGCACTTGGTAGGTCGGTGTATCGCTCGATCATCGGGGTAATACTATCGACAAACTCCATGATATGGTCATGGTTGAGAGCCATCGTCACATACCCGATTATCCTACCGGAACTATCGGTTACTGGGGTTGCCCATCGGATAATCCCCTCAAAGCGCTGACCCAGCGGGTTTTCCTTTCCCGCATATGCCTGCTTCTTTGCTGCTTCGATGAAATCGTCTTGCGACATATGTGCGACTTGTTGTAGTTTATCGTGGTTGGGATGTGTTTCAGGGACATTCTTCAGTACACCCGGGGTATACATCCCGATATAGTTAGTGCCGACATATGCACCGATGACGTCAGAGACATAGATATCTCCGACAGCTAAGTTCTTCAGTTGGTCGAAATATGTTTCGGCTTTAACGTATGTGTTGTTCCGATCGGAAACATTTTGCTTTTTGGAATTTAGTGGATAGTTGGTCTTGGTAGATTTAGGGTTAACATATTTATATAGTTCGTTACCGTCGAGATCGATGAAGGTGATCTCATCATACAATGGTGCATACTCATGATGCTCGTTATAGTATTCGGAAGGTCTGTAGCGGAAGGAACTATCATAGAGTCGGTCGTT
>WRIP01000033.1 GCA_009782665.1 Oscillospiraceae bacterium | reverse complement strand
AAGGAACTCCGATGCCTGCCGTATTTGCAAAGGAGCCTATAGAGAAGATACTTCTCTATGAGCTTTTTTGATTTGTAATTTCAACAGAAAGGAATTATTCGTATGTACGGTTACACAGGCAAGTTGCTATTTGTTAATCTATCCGATAATAGCTATGAGGTACGTGACCTCAAGGAATCGGATGCCCGTGAGTACTGGGGAGGTCAAGCATTAGGAGCTAAGATTCTCTATGAAGAGATGGCTGCAAACGTTGATCCTCTCGGTGAAGACAGTGTTATCGGATTTGTCAGTGGTCCGTTGAACAACTCAACCGCATTGTTTGGTGGAAGATATACTGTGGTATGTAAGTCACCTATGTCCAATACCTGGAATGATGCCAACTCAGGAGGTGGCTTCGGACCTACCATGAAGCAAGCCGGATATGATGCAGTATTTGTCAGAGGTATCTCAGAAAAACCGGTATACATCCTCTTAGATGATACTAAAGTAGAGATAATTGATGCAGACCCTATATGGGGACTTACCACACTCGCTGCAGAGGATAAGCTACGTGAAATGTATGGCGATAACGTCAATGCCGCACTCATTTCACCAGCAGGAGAGCACGTAGCACTCATGGCATGTGTCATGAACGACGGACATAGAGCAGCCGGTAGAGGTGGTCCTGGAGCGGTCATGGGCAGCAAGAAGCTCAAAGCCGTTGTGGTACGCGGTAACCAAAAGCAGGAATTGTTTGACCGCGATAAGGTCATGTCCATCAACAAGGACACTATCGGCAAGATGAACGGTGTCATGAAAGAGGGAGCCGATCGGATGGGTGCTTTCGGTACAGGTGCTGGATATGTCAACTCGGTCATAACTAACGATGCTAGCATCAAAAACTGGACCGGTTATGCCACCGCTGACTACCCCGAAGAGGTAGCAGAACCTGCAGGAAGCCAGGGAATTGATTTCTCAAAAACCGCTAAATATAACTGTCATACCTGTCCACTAGGTTGCGGTGCATTCCACGACTATCCTTCCGAGAGATGGGATCTCAAACACTCTCCACGTCCGGAATATGAGACGATGGGTGCATGGGGTTCTCAGATGGCCAACGGAGATGTCGAAAGCATTTTCCAAGGCAATAATCTCTGTAACGAATACGGTTTTGATACCATCTCAGCAGGCGCTACCATTGCATGGGCAATGGAGTGCTATGAGAAGGGTATACTCAGCAAAGAAGAGCTGGACGGAATCGAACTCAAATGGGGCGACGGTGATGCTATCATAGCCATGATGGAGAAGATGTGCAATGCTGAAGGAGTCGGCATGATACTTCAACATGGAACCCAATATGCTGCAGACTACTTCAAAAAGGGACATGAATGTCTAGTAGTCGCAAATGGAATAGAAGAACCTCAGCATGACTCAAGATTGATCTACGGTCTGATGCGTATCTATCAATATGATCCGACACCCGGAAGACATGTAAAAGGTGGTTTAGCCTGGGGTGGAAGACATATGACTGGACACTCGATAGACTATAGGGGTACGGGATACCAGGATATCAACGGAATTGCTAGAACCGAGCAGACCAACGCATCCGGAACCTGTATGTTCGGAAACGGGTACTTCCCGGTAGTCGATATGGTTGAGGCAGTAACCGGATTTTCATATTCAGCAGCCGAGAGATTAGCGCTTGGACTGAGAATGTATATTATCCGTCATGCCTTCAACGTTCGTGAAGGAATGCGTCGTAAGGATTATGTCATCTCAGAACGCTTCTATAAATCCAACCCACCGTCTGACGGACCGATTAAAGATATTCTGGTCGACAAGGAACTCTTAGCTGACAATTTCTTTAATGCGATAGGGTTTGATATGGATACAGTTCCGCTCAAAGCGGCACTGGCAAACATCGGAGGTCTCGACTTCCTGATTGATGATATTTATCCCCCTGAGGAGTAGTATGACTGTTAACGTTCGGTTTATGTGTGTGGATATACCGGTCGGTCTTGGCAACGGCTGTATCGAGCTTGAGATAGGTGCTACTGTTGAAACTGCCATCAGACATTGCCGTGATATCTATGCGATCGAGATGACGATAGGGGAGCTGTTGAAGTCATATTTCTTGGTCAACACAAGACCGGCAAACATAGAACAGGTACTAGTAGAAGGCGATAATCTTACCGTTGTTCGACCTTTAGCCGGAGGCTAAAAGAACACAACTAAATAACTACACACCGAATGAGTAGTATGCATTCGGTGTGTTTTTTTGCGTTAGAGATTTATAGTATCTTTAGTGTATTCATTGTATAATATGGCAAGCAAGAGTAGTTACTCTTTATCAAACAAAAGCAGATAGTAGGAGATATCGATGACGATACTAGTGACAGGTGGAGCGGGATATATAGGGTCACATATGGTGGTTAAGTTAGCAAATAGAGGCTATGACGTGGTCATAGTTGACGACTTTTCTAACTCACAGGAACAGATAATTGAGCGTATCAATCGACTCTGCAACCAACAGATAAAACTCTATCGGTTAAATCTCTGCAGTTTAGCTGAGTGTAACCGTATGTTTTCTGAAAACGATTTTGATGCCGTCATCCATTTTGCGGGATCTAAATCACCGACCGAGTCGGTGCGAAACCCGCTAAAGTACTATCACAACAACATATTTTCCACACTCAATGTACTTACTGCTATGAAAGAGTATTCGGTTAAGAAATTCATATTCAGCTCAAGTGCCACCGTCTACGGTGAACCGGAACAGATACCCATTACCGAACAGATGCCTTTGAAGGCAGTGAACCCTTATGGTCGAACCAAGATAATGATAGAAGAGATACTGCGGGATATGTATTCCGCATCGCCGGATACAGCGATAGCTATCCTTCGATACTTTAACCCGGTCGGTGCACACAGCTCGGGTGAGATAGGGGAGCTACCAACCGGCATCCCCAACAACATCATGCCATATCTATCACAGGTGACAGCCGGTATATTAGCTGAGTTTCCCATTACCGGCACCGATTACGACACGCGAGACGGTACCGGTGTCCGAGACTATATCCATGTGGATGATCTAGTAGAAGGGCATCTTGCTGCATTACATCGAATGGACCGAGTAACGGATCTATTCACCGTTAACCTCGGTACCGGTCAAGGATATACGGTGAGGGAGATTATCTCCGCATATGAAAAAGCCTCCGGTATACCGATTGCTACTAGAACGGTAGACCGAAGACCTGGTGATATTGCACAGTGTTATGCTGATGTGACGTTAGCTAAAACCGAGTTGGGATTCACCGCTAAACTGACGCTTGAAGATATGTGTAGCTCCAGTTGGAACTGGCAGAGTAAAAACCCCAACGGTTATGAGTAACCTTCGCGGATATCATAGATTGTAATGTCATCGTTAGCGAATACTGTTTTTGATCCGAACTCATTGGTAAAAACCCAGTCCGGGTTTTGGTAGCGATAGATGATGATATAGTCGATACCGTATGATCTGAGTAGCGGAACAAATGATTCCTCCTCGACACCGTAGAACAGTGACATGACCGAGTCTCTTCGTATTTTTTCCGGGGTGTTGTTGTTGGAATCTTCCATGGTGACGTACCCCCATCCCTCGAGAAAGAATCTGCGTTCAGCAAATGCAGTCCCCATGAAATACTTATTATATATGAGATACCTGCCGTCAGCGATAACGGCAGTTTTTTCGGTGTTATCTCTGATGTACAGTAATCCCTCATATTCATCAGGAGTTAAGACAGCTGGACGTTGCGATTCGCTGATTGAACTGACTCTTGGTTTAGCTGATAGACTAGAATAGTTCACTGCCTTCTTTAGGTATTCACCTACACCAGAAGTAGTCATAGAAATCTGACTGAAGGAGAAGGCTAACAGTAATGCAGTTGAAAGCAGTATCGCTATTGTTCTGAACTTTTCTTTGAATACCAACCAAATTCGCTTCAATGTACGGTATGCTCCGGCAAAGGCAAAGGGAATAGCAGTGTGAAGAAAGTATACCTCGCTGCTGCCGTGTTGCAGAAACATATTTGACAGTACAATACCGGCAAGGCCGGCACCCAATGCAATCGTTTCTATCGGACCTACCCTTTTACCTCTGATAAACACTCCGACAGCTATGACGATAAGACAGAGTATGAGGACGGGATTCGCGATAATCGTGTACATCATATTGGAACAGAATAGCTTAAGCCACTGAGGCCAGCTATCGTTCAGGGTAGAATAGTAGATAAGTCGTTCATTCTGCATCAAACCGTTTCTTAGGATCATACTCTCGGCACCCTGCTGATAGAGCAGGAAATATGCTCCAAAGAAAGGGGTGGCATAAAGCAATCCGGTGAGTGCTACATGCCCGAATCTAGCTTTTTGAAATAGGGATACTAAGAGATAGAAACAGAGTGCAAAGACTAAGGTTACTCCATTAGATCCCTTTGCACCGAGACACCCTACCATGAACAACATTGAGATGATGTGGTAGCGGTTGAATATCTTCCCACCTCTTGTCTCAGCCTTTAACATGAATAATACCGAACAACAGGCAAACCCTATACTTAACGAAAACCCCAATAGGTCAATAGAGACATAGTAAAAAAAGGGGGGGAACAATAGGAAAACTGATATGACTGCTATCCAAATCTGCTTCGATTTTACAAATAATCGACGAATCAAAGCTGAGAATGCGAGGGTGTAGAAGGGAGCAATGGTTACTAGTGCATACTTACTGCCGATATCAAAAGCGGAAAACCCGACTGTCAGCTTCATGACGGCACAGTAGGCATAGAAAAATGGATGATAGAAATGAGGGGTACCGGCCATCTGCAGAAATTCCATTGGAAACCCGAAGGATGCTGAGGTTATGAGGGCGATACCGTTGGTCAGATCGTGATGGTAGCTTCTTGCACCGACAGTATCGGGTGTGGCAGATGCCATGGACAGTACCATAAAGGTTAGTATGAAGGTGAAAGAAGCTAGAATAATTGAAGCAATAAAGGACTTAGTGATTCTTGGCTTCATAGTCTTTGTGCTTCTGGTAAGGTAAAGGGTTACAACCGAGAGCAATACAATGAGGATGACCCCGTAAGGGATAAATTGAGCTAACTTTAACGGTGCTAGACAGAAATATACGGCAATAACTACAAGTAGCCCCAGCCCATAGCTGAGGACAGATAGCTCAAGCAGAGGTAGTTTGAGCTTCATAAGCTTGGTAAGAGCAAAGCCAGGCAGTATGACTACAAGTAGTTGAAAGGTAATGAACAGTAGTATATCTTTCAGAGATACCGATAGAAACAGTTTGTAGACAAGACTAACTAGCAGTAATACTCCGGCTGATATGAACTTCCTTTGGTGAATATGGAGGTGTTTTCTCATTGATTGATCCTTAGAGTGATAGTGAACGGTTGTTTTGTACACCTTAAGCATAACACATACTAAGTCACTATTGAACTAAAACTCACCTATCGATATGACAATATAGATTATGCTGATAAAGTGAAAAATGAAATTCCAGAGTAGAAGAGGACGACTGGATGTAAGTCATGTAGAAAATTCCAGAATTGTTTTTCCCTTTACCAAAATATCCCTGCAAGATACTAAAAGAATATTTAGCTAACATAAGGATGCCCGATAAAACTGTGCTTGAGTCTTCACGGCCCTATGTATTAGGATAGTTGTTCTATTAGGGGAAAGGTTATATTTGTATATATAGTGCGACGCCAAAGTCCCTTGCTCCGTGTATGACACTATGAATCAAAATCGTCTTGGCTGTTCCGAAGACGTGACAAAAAGGCGTTAATCATTCAGTAGAGGCATACAGCGAAAATAGTCGTCATTTTCAGATATTTGAAACATAAGCGGATGTACAGCGAGAGTTTCAG
The DNA here is from genome assembly GCA_009782665.1 of Oscillospiraceae bacterium. Classification (GTDB taxonomy): domain Bacteria; phylum Bacillota; class Clostridia; order Oscillospirales; family Ruminococcaceae; genus WRIP01. Next base: position 4,096 of record WRIP01000033.1, on the reverse strand, counting down.
TAAGCCGCCGTACCTCGTCAGTGAATTTCGCAGCGGCAGCAGGGCTATAGTCATACAACCGAGACTCTACTTGCAAAATATCAGTAGTCGCCAATGGCATATACTACAGATTATACGTCATTGCGTGCTTCTCTTTGCTCATACAGTTTTGTCATAACGTCCGTATGTGTCTGCCAAACAGTATTAGGGTCGGCAGCAGCTATTTTGGATTTTTTCAATTCCAACCTTAAATATTGCCCATACAAATCGTCTTGATAGGATTTTTGGTGTTCTAAGCTCAAAGGGTATCTTTTCTTCCCTTACTATAGTCTTCAACAGAAGCTCTATTGTGGTAGTCATATCCATACCAATTTCGCTCAATATCCTCTGTACGTTTTGTATTACATCCGAGTCTACATTGACGGAAATACGTGATGTAGCCATATTTATCAACTCTTTTGCGTCATTATACCTGTTATGTGTATATCGTTAACATAATCGTGACTTTAGCGGCATGTATTAAGGTATGGAAAAGTAAAAAACTGTTATGTAGTAAAATCTACGTGTAGCTCAAAAGGTGAAAGATATAAACGATAAATAAAGCACCGTAAGGGGAATAACTCAATGAGCTTATGTAACTGTCCACCCCCAGCTTATGTAACTGTCCACCCCCAGCTTATGTAACTGTTCACAACCTAGGATAAAACAGAATAAATCGTATAAATATAAACCTGATCAATAAGGAATCATATCAAGGCTCTAACGGTGACACATAAGAAGAGCAAAAAAAGCTTGACAAACCCATAAGCTGTTTGATATATTTTTGTCGACAATAAAGAAGCGGTTTCGCGCTCACCTCTTTACCGTAAGGTTCAAGGTCAATAGTAAAACGCCAGACTTCATCATACTGACGTGAAAGCTATGCATTCCCGCGCGAAATAGAGATTCGTGCTTTTTTAATGCTTGAAATCATAAATAACCCACAAAGTATGATTTCCGTGAATATATGGAGGTATATTGCGATTAGTTCAAAGGATCATGTGATCAATGATGCTATAAGAGCAAACGAAGTCAGAGTTGTAGACTCTAGTGGCGGTATGCTGGGAATAATGCAGCTTGATGATGCATTAAAGATGGCAATCACACAAGAGCTTGACCTTGTGCTCATAGCTCCGCAGGCCTCGCCGCCTGTCTGCCGTATAATGGATTACGGCAAATATCGTTTTGATCAGCAAAAGCATGAGAGAGAGGTAAAAAAGAACCAGCGAGTAGTTGAGATAAAAGAGATTCGCCTATCGGTAAATATAGGGGAACATGACTTCAACACCAAGCTTTCACATGCGACAAAGTTCCTCTCGGAGGGGAACAAAGTTAAGATTGGCATACGTTTTCGCGGTCGTGAGATGATGCATACATCGCTTGGTAAGGATGTGATCGTAAGGTTTGCCAACGAACTGACCGAATACGGAACGATAGAAAAGGATGCCAAACTCGAAGGGCGGTCAATGCAGTTAACCATGGCTCCGCTCAAAAAATAGGAAGGAAGCTCAAAATGCCTAAGATTAAGACGCACAGCGGTGCAAAGAAACGTTTCAATGTAACAAAAAGTGGGAAGATTAAACGCTCTCATGCAAATATGACCCATAACTTTACAAAGAAATCCAGAAAAAAGAAAAGACACCTCAGACAGGGTGCCTATGTCGATAAGTCGAATGCCCCTAACATCAGAGAGTTAATCCCATATAAATAACAGCATATGCCAAGCATAGTATGGGAACAACAAAAAAAGTAACTAATGGAGGACATATATAATGGCTCGTGTAAAGGGAGCGGTAACCACCCGCAAAAGAAGAAATAAGGTGCTGAAGTTAGCTAAAGGATACTACGGAAGCAAGAGTAAGCATTTCAAGATGGCTAAGCAAGCGGTCATGAAATCCGGTCAGTATGCATACGTCGGACGTAAACAGAGAAAACGCGATTTTCGCAGGTTATGGATTACCAGAATCTCAGCCGGATGCAGACAGAACGGAACCAACTACAGTACTTTCATGAATGGACTGAAGAAAAGCGGGATTCAGCTTAACCGCAAAATGCTATCCGAGATGGCAATTAATGATTCAACCGCATTCTCTTCACTGGTAGTAACCGCCAAGCAGGCACTGCAATAATAATAGTTTCGCCCGCATACGCAAGCAGCGCACAGCGGGCTTTGCTGTTGGAAGAAAAGGTATGAATTTGAACGTTATCTCAAGCAGAACCAACCCCAAAATCAAGGAGATGGTAAAACTTATCAGAGACAAAACCGAACGCATTACAAAGAACCTGTTCGTGTTGGAGGGAGCTGCACTTGCTGCCGAAGCTGCAGCATCAGATTATGAAATCTCTGCGATTTATCTGACCTCTAAGGCCAGTAATATTTATGAACAGCAGCTGACGACAGCTTTAGCAAAAGCCATCGAAATATATGAGATAACCGAGGATATTGCAGAAAAGCTGACTAACCAGGCAAGCTCACAGGGTGTATTTTCGGTAGTGAAATGCAAGCAACCACTTACCCACGATAGTATTGAGGGGAAAACTCGGGTACTATTACTCAGTGACATCAGCGAACCGACCAACCTAGGTTCAGTTACCCGTTCTGCTGTGGCATTTGGATATGACACCTTGATTGTATCGCAAGATTCAACCGACTGGTTATCTAACAGAGCTCAACGTGCAGCAATGGGTGCTTTACTGCGAGCAGATGTCATAGTCTCCCCGCTTGAAGATGCCATCATCCACCTCAAAGCCGCCGGGTTCATGGTCATGGCTGCTGCCATAACCGATGATGCCTGCGATGTAAAGGATGTCATACCTGCAAATAAGACTGCCCTCATTATCGGAAACGAGACAACAGGGCTTGATGAAAACACCATCCAAATGAGCGATATGACGGTAGTAATTACGACCGATAACCGAGTACAGAGTCTCAATGCGGCAGTAGCCGCATCGATACTGATGTATAATTTAAAATAGAAAAGAAAAAAGACAGGAAATACTAGATATATGTCGAAATTGATAGTAGTCGAATCACCGGCAAAAGCTAAGACGATAAAAAACTACCTGGGTAAAGACTATGTGGTACTCGCCTCAATGGGTCATATCCGGGATCTACCCAAATCATCGATGGGGGTAAACGTCAACAAGCAATTCCAACCACTTTACCTCACCATAGATGGCAAGGAAAAGATAATCAAACAACTGAAGGATGCTGCTAAGGAGAGCGATGAAGTGTTCCTCGCAACCGACCCTGATCGAGAAGGTGAAGCTATCTCCTGGCATCTTGCTAAACTGCTGAATCTAGATGTCGATATAGCCAACCGGGTAATCTTCGGAGAGATAACCAAATCCGGAGTACTCAAGGGAATGAGCAATCCCAAGCACATCGATATGGACCTGGTCAATGCTCAACAAGCACGTCGGGTACTCGATCGAATCGTCGGATATATGCTTTCCCCATTTCTCTGGAAAAAAGTCAGACGTGGACTTTCGGCAGGACGCGTCCAATCGGTCACCGTCCGACTCATAGTCGACCGTGAACGCGAAATCGAAGCGTTTGTCCCAGAAGAGTACTGGCACATCGATGTACTTCTTCGTACCGATAGCTCATCACTGGATTTTACCGCAAGACTTCGCACAAAAGATGGAATACCTGCAGGTAAATTCAAGATTACCGACAAAGCACAGGCAGATGAAATCACCGAGCAACTCAAAAATGAGCAGTATATCATCAAGTCGGTCAAGGAAAGCAAACGCAAACGAGCTCCGGAACCACCCTTCATCACCTCTACCCTTCAACAGGATGCAGCCAGAAAACTCGGATTTACCGCATCCAGAACCATGAGAGCCGCACAGGAACTATACGAAGGGGTCGCGGTGGAAGGACATGATACTATCGGTCTCATCACCTACATGCGAACCGACTCGGTGCGTATATCACCCGAAGCTCACAGTGAAGCACTAGAACACATCGAAAAGACCTACGGCAAGGAGTATGTTGAGGCTACACCGAGAGCTTTCAGAACCCGCAGAACGGTAGCGGCACAGGAAGGTCATGAGGCCATAAGACCGACCCATG
>WRIP01000032.1 GCA_009782665.1 Oscillospiraceae bacterium | reverse complement strand
AGCGGTAGCAGTAGCAGGTGTATCGGCAGCAGAAGGTGAAGCAGAGGATGTCAAAGATTCCTATGATGTATTTCTAGCCGAGGTTGGTCCCAATAAGATGGGCGTCATTAAGGCGGTTAAGGATATCACCGGTCTAGGTCTCAGAGAGTCTAAAGAATTGGTTGATTCGGCACCTACAATGGTTAAGGAAGGTGTTACTCAGAGCGAAGCTGAGGGTATTCGTGATACCTTGGTCGAAGTCGGAGCATCTATCGAACTCAAGTAACCAAGAAACAAACTACATCTGTTATTCGATATTTCTCATCCGATTAACAGATGTATTATTGTGCCACAGATGATATAATATGTGTATGGGAAGCCCTATGCTTTGTAGGGTTTTTATCCTTGAAAATTTTGTTCTGGAATATATCACGAAAGGAGTTAGCATGAGATACACCGGTGTAACAGCGAGAGGTATATTGACCCCTATTTTTCAACAGGGAGATGATCTCATCGGAGAGATTGTCAAATGTCTAGTAAACGCCTCGGAAGCAGAAGGATTTAACCTGAACAACAGAGATATTGTTGCGGTGACCGAAGCGGTGGTTGGAAGAACACAAGGAAACTACGCTACATGTGAGCAGGTAGCCAAAGCATTCAGTCAAACCTTTGAATCGGATGAAATCGGTTTAGTCTTCCCGATACTCTCGAGAAACAGATTTGCTATTCTGCTGAAATCATTCGCGATGGGTGCAAAGAGAATTTTCCTACAGCTGTCCTACCCCAGTGATGAAGTTGGAAACACATTCATCAGTATCGATGATGCTGACGAAAAGGGAGTCAATATATTTACCGATAGTTTTTCCGAGCAGGAGTTTCGCAGTATCTTCGGAACCAACACAAAACATACCTTTACAGGTGTCGATTACATCGAATACTATAAATCCATAAACGAGAACATCGAGATAGTATTCTCTAACGATCCTAAGTACATCCTGAATTTTACCAACGATGTATTAGTTTGTGATGTCCATACACGTTTCCGTACACAGAAAATTCTCAGAAGTGCCGGAGCGAATGTATACCGACTCGATGAGATAATGAACGAAAGTATCGACGGAAGTGGATACAATCCACTCTATGGAGTACTAGGCTCAAACAAAGCCTCAGAAGAGCGACTTAAACTATTCCCCATAGAAACCGATAAGTTCGTTGTAGACTTACAACAAGCGATACTGGCCAAGACCGGTAAGCTGATGGAGTGTATGGTTTACGGAGATGGTGGTTTCAAGGATCCGGTCGGAGGTATATGGGAATTGGCAGATCCCGTTATCTCACCTTCCTTCACTTCAGGGCTCATCGGAACGCCCAATGAACTGAAGATAAAATATGTAGCAGATGAAGAATTTGCACATCTGTCTGGTGAAGAGTTGAGTTGTGCACTAAAGCAAAAGATCAAACTGAAGAGCGTATCACAACCCGAGCAGATCTTCTCAGACGGAACCACACCCAGGAGATACTCCGATTTGGTCGGAAGTCTATCGGATTTGGTGTCCGGTAGCGGAGATCGAGGAACACCGGTAGTATTGGTACAAAACTATTTTTCCGACTATGCCTTGAGCTAAGACTGATGGTAATATAACGTTTACGGTTATACTGTTCTGTCGATGATGTATGAATAACCTCGGTGTGAACCGTTTTCAAACTAATGAAACAATAAAAACAACGAAGCCTTAACGGTTTCGTTGTATCATTCTGGTTCGCTTGCTATTCCTCGATCTGTAGTCGCTGTATTTTAACTGCTATTCCGCTCTTCTCGTCTATCTCTGCTAGCACTCCCTGAAGCATTGAAGGTCCTTTGGCAGGTGTCATTCGGGTAGGGGTTGCATAACGCTGTCTTTCAATTGCCTTTTGTATATCCACGCCGATGACAGATTCTTTTGCCCCGGTCATGCCTATGTCGGTTATATATGCGGTACCATTAGGCAGTATACATTCATCAGCGGTCTGAACATGGGTATGTGTTCCGTACACCATCGAAAGCTGTCCATCAAAGCTGCGTGCAAACGCTATCTTCTCGCTGGTATACTCGGCATGAAAATCCACGATTATGATGGGAGTCGTTGAATCGGTTAGTATCTCATCCATTGCATCATAGAAATTGGTGGCTGCCATGCTCATGTATGAGCATCCCAAAAGATTAACGACTTGAACTTGGTATCGACCTTTGTCATAGACCATATTACCCTGTCCTGGTATTCCTTTTCCGAGATTATATGGTCTGAGTAGACCGTAGGTATTTTCGTATAGATTCAGATAATCGGTAGAGTTGAATGCATGATTTCCGGTAGTGATTATATCCACACCCGAGGTGAAAATCCTGTTTGCAGTTGCTTCGTTAATACCTATTCCCGATGTAGCGCTGTTTTCACCGTTTGCCAATACTAAATCAACATCATAAAGCTTCCTCAGATGAGGAAGCTTTTGTCTTAAGAAATTAACGCCGTTATCTGCACATATATCGCCAATTGCTAGAATAACCATTTTCTACCTACTTTGCGTATTCGATTGCTCTGCTTTCGCGGATAACATTTACCTTTATCTGACCGGGGTAGTTCAATTCATCTTCGATTCGTTTGACTATATCGCGAGCAACAATGGCAAGACGGTCATCACTGACGACATCAGGACTGACTAGTATTCGGATTTCACGACCTGCCTGTACGGCAAAGGAATGGTCCACACCATCAAAGCCGTTTGCGATTTCTTCCAGTTTTTCCAAACGTTTGATATAGTTTTCTAGATTCTCACTGCGGGCACCCGGACGTGCAGCCGATATGGCATCTGCAGCCATAATGATATATGCCAACGGTGTTGTTGCATCAACATCACCATGATGTGCTTCGATAGCGTGTACAATTTCGGTATTCTCCTTATATCGCTTTGCGATATCGACACCTATCTGTACGTGAGAACCTTCAATCTCGTGATCCAGTGCTTTACCGATATCATGAAGTAAACCGGCACGCCGTGCCATCTTGACATCCAGATTGAGTTCTGCGGCAATAATACCTGAGAGTACTGCTACTTCAAAGGAGTGGTTGAGTACATTTTGACCATAGCTGGTGCGGTAGTGTAATCTACCTAAGATTTTTACCAGATCCGGATGAATTCCGTGGATACCTAAATCAAGGACCACACGCTCTCCTTCACGTCGAATTGTTTGATCAACCTCTTTACGGGATTTCTCAACCGTTTCTTCAATACGTGCGGGATGAATTCGACCATCTGAGATCAACTTCTCTATTGAACGACGTGCTACCTCACGTCTGATGGGGTCAAAACACGAGACGGTAATAGCTTCCGGGGTATCGTCAATTATCAGGTCAACGCCGGTTATTGTCTCTATCGCTCGTATATTGCGACCCTCTCGACCGATGATACGACCTTTCATATCGTCGTTCGGAAGTGAAACAACTGATACAGTTACCTCTGAGGAATGGTCCGCGGCAGTACGGGCTATGGCAGTGGAAATGATATCCTGCGCCAGCAACTCTGATTCATCATGTAGATTCTGTTCGTATGCTTTGATACGAATCGCTTTCTCGTGATCCAGATCGTTATCTACCTGTGCTAATAATATCTCTTTTGCCTGAGACTGTGTTAAGTTTGAAACAGATTCTAAAACCGCTTGCTCAGACTGTTTAATCTCCTCAACTTCTTTCTTGAGCTGTTCTATCGACTCTGCTCTTTCATCAAGATTCTTTCTTCGGTCTATGATACTTTGAGAATCGCGTTCGAGCTGCTCCTGTTTTTTGTCTAGTGACTCTTCTCTTTGGGTAATCCGAGTCTCTCTCTTTGAGAGTTCGTTCCTTCTTTCTTTAAGTTCGTTTTCAGATTCTGTACGCATTCTAAAGATCTCATCTTTAGCTTCTAACACAACTTCTTTGCGACGCTGTTCCGCACTCTTAATTGAGCTATTCAATATGCGTTTTGCTTCATCTTCAGCAGAGCCTATCCTGGCTTCTGCTACCCTGCGACGATGAGCAATTCCAAAAAAGAAACCCGCAACACCGAAAGCAAATGCTGCACCGATGCCGACTAGGATAATTATTAAGTTTTCGTTCATCTGCTAGTTTATCAGTCCTCCTTGTAGTATAGTATATGTAGAGATGTGAAATCTATTTTAGTAACGGTCAATTATGTGGAAAAACACAGCGTTTATTGACCACGACAAAACAAAATATCTAATAGTATTTTAGTTATATAATAAAGTGATGTCAACCGAAAATTTTACAAAATGTAATTAGTTGTCACTTGGTACGTCCTTACAAAAACAGCTGAGTCATAATGAAAAGACCATAAATGAGATACAGAATTTGGTAAAATAGCAATTACGAAATTGAAATATATGTTGACATAGCCCAAAATACATGGTATATATTTGTGTAAAACTGATAATTCGAGAATCGAAGAAGACGTTTATCCTTCAATGACTCCTTTTCAGAGAATACTGCAGATGCTGAGAGCGGTATAGGAGATTGACTGAGTACCACCGTCTGAGAGCGTCGTAAATGGGCGACGGGTGTGAACCGTTATATTCACAGAAGAGTTGACAGCAGTGCTGTAATTCGGGTGGAACCGTGGGGCAAACCTCATCCCGTGTTGGATGTGGTTTTTTTGTATATGTAAATAATAAACGGAGGCAAAAAAATGAGTAAAATCAAGATTAAGTTAAGAGACAGCGAAACAGAATTTGAAGCAGGTGTGAGTGGCATAGATATCGCTGCTTCTATAGGTGCAGGTCTAGCAAAAGCTGCCTGTGCAGTAGAGTTCAACTCGACCATGCAGGATCTGCGTGTCCCGATAGAGACTGACGGAGCTTTAGAAATACTCACATTTGACAGCAAGGATGGCAAACATGCCTTTTGGCATAGCTCGAGCCATGTCATGGCTCAGGCGCTGATGCATCTCTATCCGGAGATACAGCTGGCAATCGGACCGGCTATTGAGAATGGTTTCTACTATGATGTGGATATTGAGCACGTCTTTACCCCGGATGATTTTGAACAAATAGAAGCAGAGATGGAAAGAATTGTTAAGCAGGATATTCCTCTCGAACGTTTCTCGTTGCCGAGAGACGAAGCTCTCTCATTCATGAAGGATCAGATGTATAAGGTGGAGCTGATATCGGACCTACCGGAAGATGCGATAATCAGTTTCTATCGACAGGGTGATTTTGTCGATCTTTGTGCTGGACCTCATCTGATGACAACAGGTCCCATCAAATCCTTTAAGATTACCAGTGTGACCGGTGCCTACTGGAGAGGTGACTCAAACAATAAGATGTTGCAGAGAATATATGGAATTAGTTTCCCGAAAAAGCAACAACTTGAGGATTACCTCACAATGTTGGAAGAAGCTAAGAAACGCGATCATCGCAGACTAGGCAGAGAACTCGACCTGTTCGATATACTTGAAGAAGGTCCCGGCTTCCCGTTCTTCCTCCCGAAAGGTATGATAGTACGCAATGAACTGGAGAGTCTCTGGCGTAGTGAACACTATAAGGCGGGATATCATGAGATCAAGAGCCCCATAATACTCAACCGCAGCCTTTGGGAAACATCGGGTCACTGGTTCCACTACAAAGAAAATATGTACACGACCATTATCGATGAAGAGGATTTTGCCATTAAACCCATGAACTGTCCCGGAGCCTTATTGGTCTACAACAGTAAGATGAGGAGTTACAGGGATCTACCGTATAGGATAGGGGAGATGGGTTTAGTTCATCGTCACGAATTGTCGGGTTCACTGCACGGGTTAATGAGGGTAAGAGCTTTTACACAGGACGATGCGCATATCTTCATGACCGAAGAGCAGATAGAACAGGAGATATTAGGGGTAATACGTCTGACCGATCGATTCTATAGTATCTTCGGATTTGACTACGAGTTGGAACTATCCACAAGACCTGAGGTCTTCATGGGAGATATCGAGACATGGAATAAGGCGGAAGAAGCACTGAAGAAAGCTTTGGAGAAGAATGGCAAAGAGTATTCCATAAATGAGGGTGACGGTGCATTCTACGGACCCAAAATAGATTTCCATATCAAGGATAGTATGGGGAGAAGGTGGCAATGTGCCACAATACAGTTGGATTACCAGATGGCTGAACGATTTGATACTTCATACATAGGTGCCGACGGAGAAAAACATCGCCCGATTTTGATACACCGTGTAGTCTTCGGTGCGATAGAGCGATTCATTGCAATAATGACCGAGCACTTTGCTGGAGCATTCCCGGTATGGCTAGCACCTGTTCAGGTCGAGATAATACCTATCTCAGAAAACCATCATGACTACGCTCGACAGATAGAGAGTGTACTATATGACCTGGGATTGAGGGTTGAGGTAGATGATCGCAATGAAAAGATGGGTTACAAAATACGTGAGGCTCAATTGAATAAGATACCGTTCATGTTAGTGGTAGGAGAGCACGAAAAACGAGATAATACTGTCTCGCTGCGATCGAGGGTCAAAGGTGACGAAGGGAATATGTCCCTTGAAGCGTTCATCGAGATAATACAGCAACAGATAAGGGATAAGACGCTACCTGAATAGTCTTTCTGCTGTCCTCCATTACGCACAAATGATTTGCACCACTCATCTGTCCTTATGAGTGGTGCTTGTTTATGTGATTCTCACAACCCTATTCCTCTGTTGATTGTTCGCTGATTTCTGATTCCGTGCTATGATTGTCAATCGCAATCCGTGTTGTGAGTGCACGAACCGAAGAATCGGTTTTACTGAGTTTCATAGAGATGAAAAATAGTTGAATGATAATGACAAAGACTACAAATAATAGAATGAAGTTTATCGGGCTTTGAATCTGCAACAGTTTAGAAAACCAAACCGCAATACCCGGAAATACCGAGAAGAGTAACAAACTAAGTAGAAAGAGTATCCAAAATATCGAATCACGTATCTGCATTCTTGAGATCCGTATTCTGATGAGCATATATAGCAGTGTTACGAGAGAACCGATTATCAGTAAGATTCGTAGGGTAAGGTTGATCATAAGGATTAATCATTCCTTTCAATAGCATTAGAAAGATAGTTATATGGGTTTTCTTCTTCTGAACCATTGTATTAGCAGTATGGAACAGGTAATCTGGGTCATATATACAATGCTGCGTACCAAGGTGAGATAGCTCTTGCCGGAAATACGTTCTTCTATGGTTATCGGTACCTCAGAGATTCTGGCTCCGCACCGGATAAGGTAACTGAGGGTATCCGGTTCGGGAGTGTAGTTTACTCCTAAAGCAAACCGCTTGACTATATTCCGGGTAAAAATACGCATTCCGCTTGTCGGATCACACATAACAAACCCGGTGGTGAGTCGCATAGCAAAACTAATGATGAAGCTTCCTATCATTCTCAGATTGAATGGTTTCTTCTCGGTAATGAAGCGACTGCCTACTACAATATCGTATCCTTTTTCCAGTTGTGTCACAAGTGCATCGATATACTCTGCCTTGTGCTGGCCATCACCATCAAACTGCATGACCGTTTCATATCCATGCTCATATGCAAAGAGCATACCTGCTTGAATAGCACCGGCAAGCCCGAGATTTATCGGCAGGTCCAGCAGATTATATCCATTTTCATGGCAGAATTCAATAGTTCCGTCGGTACTACCATCGTTTACAATGAGGTAATCATAATCAGGACAGTGGTAGGTGATGTCTTCGACTACATGCTTCAGGTTGTTTTTTTCATTGTATGCGGGTATTACAATCAATAGTTTCTTGATCATGTCCGTTGATTTCCCATCTGTCCTGCTATCATGAGCAGTTTATTTGCAGAACTCTTCCAGTTAAACTTTTCCTGTACAATCTGCTGAACTCGACATCCAAGTTCGTCTCTGAATGCTTCATCATTCAATGCATACTGCAGAGCCGAAAGAATACTCTTTGGAGAAACTGTTTCCAACAACATACCTGAGTGCATGTGTTGAATTAACTCGGGATTACCTCCGGTGGGTGTGGAAATGATACATTTCCCGAGCGCGGCAGCCTCCAGCGTAACGGTGGAGAATCCTTCAGAGTAGGTAGGTAGTATGAAGATGTCTGCTTGCTTAAGTAGCGCGAGACTATCCATAAAGGACAGTTGATTCACTAGGTGTACATTTGGAGGTTTTTTCGATTCAACCTCTTGAAAGAGGGGACCGTTTCCTGCCATCACCAATACAGCATTGGAATTATCAGCTGCTAGCATCTTGAATGCGTCAAGTAGTTCATATATACCCTTTTCCTTCAGAAATCTTCCACTGAAGACAACCACAGCTTCATCCGTGAGGCAGAGTTTCTCTCTTATGTCGAGAGCTGACGACTTAGCTGTTTCGTTAATCGCCTCTGGGTCTATCGCATTATATATGACACCGTGTGATTTCACCCTGAAGTGTTCTAACCATTTTTGACAGGAAATAGAGACGCCATAGAAATCTTTACAGTATCGCTTCACTACTCCAATTGCTAGATGCTCATAGATACGTACAAATACATTTACTAAGTGATTTCCCAACGACAGATGGGATGACCCGTGCTCTATTACGATGGCACTAATACCCCGTCGGTGGCATTGCTTAGCTCCATATAGTGAAAGAGGATAGAACCGAGTATTGATGATGGCCATATCATAGTCGGAACTAAATACTTCATTCATTAAACTCTTAAATGAACTGTTTCTTTTGAGTAAAGGAAATCTTCCGTTAAGCAGCATATATGACGGTAGACGTACAATCGATATATTTTCACTGTTCTCGAGTTCGGCAAGCCCTTCCAGCTGACTTGTAACAATGGTTGAAGAATGCCCCATCTCAGACAGTGTTTTGCAAAGATTATATGTATATCGCTCAACCCCTCCAACCGTAGGTAGGTATTGTGCACAAAAGAACAAAAAACGCATATCTATTCTACCTTCTTGTTATGATGACAAATGCCTGTAACACAATGAGAATGATAATACTACAGTATCCAAAGAGTATCTTTTCCTTCGGATGATTATTCCAACTAAGATTCTTGTGATGTGTCGACAGTAAGAACAACGGAAGAACCGGTAAAAAGTATCGCCCTTGTATTCCGAAAATGGTTGTATAGTTAATCGGCGTCCAGCTGATGCATACCAACACCGATAGACACACAACCGCAACCCCTATTAAGTTCATTAAGGTTCTCTCTCGTCTGGCTAAGGGATACTCTTTTTCTGTTCCATCGATAGTGGAAAGAAAGACAAGCAACATTAAAGGAATAATGAATCCCCATCCTATCTCGATGTTGATAGCAATTATCTCACCTAGACGTCCTCCGACTAGACCTTGAATCCAGACGGTGGATTGTTCAATGAAAGACTTGGTTATTAATAGGATAGTCTGAGGTATATGCTGAACGATATAACTGAAGGTAAATAGTTGCTTAGCTTCGTTATTCCCAGAAACGGTATATATCTCTTGACCGGTAACGGCATCAACGTTGACCGCAACGGATGACCCTATCGATCTTCGTAAAGCTTGAGTGTTGAAGGATAACCACAACAGACAAGCGGCAAGTAACGAGAGTGCCAGTATCGGAATAACCTTCTTGATGTTCTCATATTTCTTTATCGGAATCAGTAGTATGAGCAGCAGTAAAGGTAGATAAATAGCTTTTGCCGGAGCAAGTAGTACCGCTATTACTGCCGGCAGAATTATCTTCTTAGAGGAAACCTTCTCCTCGCTCGAAGACAGTTTCAGAACTATAGCGATAAAGAGGAAGGACAGGGTGATTACAAAAACATCATATGAGAAGGAACCTGCCAGAGATATACATATGGGCAAAAGACCAATCAAGGTCATCATATGTTTCCGGAAAGGTATTATTTTTATGGCATACATCACCCCGAAACAATATGAGAGCAGATTAAAAAACCGACCTAAGAACAATAAACCAATTTTGGATAGCCCTAAAAACCGTGCGATTACCACCCCTATGATCGAAGGTAGATAAGCAATGGGGTATACACTTGTCGAATTTCTGGCTTTTACAGTAGTTCCAGGACCAGGTGGTGCTT
>WRIP01000031.1 GCA_009782665.1 Oscillospiraceae bacterium | reverse complement strand
GTTTTCGTTTTTGCTTTCATGACTTCCCTCTAATTAAAACCTAAAATAAATAAACGGATTAAACGACGAACTCACCATATAGACGACAGACAGACCGAATACCGAAAAAACATAAAACAGCCGGACGGCGTAAACCGCGTATTCCGGCATTTTAATTTTCGGATATATGCTTGATATAATTTTCCCGACGGGAACAGAAAATAAAACCGCGAAAATCCATTCGGGGAGATATTCGGCAATATAATACCTGACCTGACCGTCGAAACCCGACGCGGCGAACAGAGATACGGGCGAAAACATTTTTGACAGATAAGTTAAAATATACGGCAAATTCTCGCTCCTGAATATCACCCAGCCAATAATGATCAATAAAAGCGCGTAAATATGCGAAAAAATCTTCCCGAAAATATTTTCACGGGCTTTATCTAAAATCTTCAGCATAAAAACCTTTTCAAAAATCAAAATCGCGGCGAAATATAATCCCCATATAATAAAATTCCAGGAAGCTCCATGCCATAATCCTGTTAAGGTCCAAACAATAAAAAGATTGAGTATGGTACGAGAGTCGCCTCTTCTCGAACCTCCGAGTGGTATGTACACATAATCTCTGAACCAATTACCGAGCGATATATGCCAACGTCTCCAAAATTCGGTTGCACTGCGAGAAATATATGGAGTATCGAAGTTTTCGCTGAACTTAAAACCAAGCATCTTGCCAAGCCCGATAGCCATCTTTGAGTAACCGCAGAAATCGAAATATATCTGTAGACTGTATGCTAAGATGGAAAGCCAAGCTAAACCTTTGGATATACGACCAAACCCTATACTCTCAACTTCATTCCATAGTCTACCGACATTGTTGGCAATCAGCATCTTTTGAGCTAATCCGATAACAAAGTCTTCCATCCCGCTTTCGATATCTTCTGCTAGTATAATTCGATGCTTAAGACTCTGCTCAATCTCGGCATATCTAACAATAGGTCCGGAGATTAACTGAGGGAACATCATGATATAGGTTGCTAGGGTCAATATATTCTTTTGGGGTTCAACCTTCCCCCTATACACATCGACTGCATAAGATATGTTCTGAAAGGTAAAGAAGCTAATCCCCAGCGGTAGAGATAGATTGAGTATACTAATATTAAGCGAGAACAATGTGTTAAGATTTGCAGATAAGAAATCCAGATACTTAAAGGTTATTAGTAGTGAAAGACTCATTGCTATCATGAGTACTAAAAAGAATTTTCTGCCCTTCTTATTACTCTTAGAGACTAAAAAAGAAAAACCGTATGTGAAGATTATGAGAATAAACATCAATAATAGATACTTAAACTCTCCCCAACAATAGAAGATAAGACTCATTAGCAATAGAATAGAGTTTTTCAATTTTTTTGGTACTATGTAATATAGTAATAGTACCAAAGGTAAAAACTGGAAGATAAAGGGTATGCTACTAAAAAGCATATAGAACTCTCCTTAAATGACTGCATCCAACTGTCAACCATTATACTATATCGCGGGTGATTGCACAATTCGCCGAATTGACATATGGTAAGGAGTATTTACACACATGTTTTGGAATCAACTTCGTATATAAAAAACGATTTGTGACAATTGTTATCATTATTATCGGGCATTCTACTTATAGATCTTCTCAATGCATTAATGTAAACAGGAGTTCATTGTTGTCGGTGCGATATATTGAACAAGTCAGTAAATCACCCATCATAAAAGATGGGTGGTGGGACATAATTTAGTAGTATATAGTAAACATCATCGAATCTTTTGGGGTGGAGATCACAACCTTTTTCAAAAGCGTGATAGACTTCAACTAAGTTATATAAGTGAACAATGGACTGTTAAGTTAAGATCATCTCTGTTTCTGTTGATTAGTACTGGGAGAGTGCCTCTCATCTCGTATAACTCCATACGTAACATGGACCTCCTTACTAATTTATGCAATAGCCCATAAAACTCTGTTTCATAGTCAGCTTTACACCAAACGTATCCTCACTATAAAGCTAAGTAAGTGATTGCTTTAGGTTTACCCAAATATGTGATAAAGATTAATCCTTTTATATTGCTTTATTGTTAGGCCATACGGGTCTTGGCAACACTCGGTAATAGACAAATGCTTGTAATTTCTATGAGTGACATGAAAAGAAGCTGCAGATGTACTGAATAGTTTCTACAGCATTCTTAACCTCTAGTATCGGAGTAAACATTATTACTCAGCGATATCCAACTTTACGATAAGAACAGATGAATCATTTGTTTTCCAAGCATTTTCTGCGTATTTCATTAAGTAAAAGAAATTCTCAGACGACATTGTTGCTCCCGCAATAACGTCGGTTCGAGTTCCACCGCTGCCGATGTACTCATTTACCAGGTCAAGATAAAATTTCTCGGGGTAGGTACCGGATACGGCTTCCATCATACTGCGTATCTCTTGCGAATCAGTCTTCAGTAGTCCGTCTTCCTGGTTGTAAGCATCAGCCTTAATTGATATTACATTACCACCGACGATCTCGAATTCCACAAAGTCTCTATATCCGTTAATATCGAATTCTGCCATCTCAACACGATATACTCCATCACTCACCTTGATCGCTGTATCACATGCAGCAAAGACTGGTAGCAACATCAGTATAAGGGCTAAGAGAATCGACATTTTCTTCATATAATTCCTCCTTGAAGGCTATGACATTTGATATTATAATGAAATGCAAGCATGAAGTCAAATGTTAAAATTTTTGAAATATTTTCAAAAAATAAACAACCGGATGTTTTACATAAATGAGATATACAGGGGGTCAACTGGTGTTCAAAACACGAAAAATAGCTTTAAGTGGATTGCTGTTTGCTGTGGCTCTTGTACTCTCTTGGCTAGAAAACTTCATCCCAGCTCTACCCTCATTGCCGCCTGGTATTAAACCAGGACTATCAAATGTGGTAATGCTCTTCTGCCTATACTATGCCGGATTACCTTACGGTGTATCCTTAGCTTTACTTAAGTCTCTGTTCGTATACTTTACTCGTGGCTTTACTGCCGCAATTCTAAGTTTTTCCGGAGGGATTTTGTCGGTAGCAGTAATGATACTTTTGATTAGAGTTGCAAATCAGAAGTGTTCTAAAGGGATTATCAGTGTCTGCGGAGCCTGTAGTCATAATATCGGACAGTTACTTGCAGTATATATTCTCACCGCTTCCGGTGCCGTCTTCTACTACACCCCAATACTCCTACTAAGTGGAGTTATAATGGGGCTACTCACCGGATATATTTTCACTGTTTTAGCTCAATATATTGATAGCATCTCACTTTTTTAGTACAATATGTAAAGTGTTTTTTTTGAAGAGAGATTTTTTCCTTATCCAACTAATCTAGGAACAGTAGCGGCTATGAAGTATTGCTATATAATTAACCCAACTGCCGGACAAAAACCCCTGATTGCAAAGCAGATTCCTTTAATTGAACATGCGTTTGCTAGAACCAAACTGCCTTATGAGATAGCGGTAACCGAGTATAGTGGTCATGCTACCGAATTGGTTAAGCGTATGTCGGATGAAAATGACTTCATACGGGTCTGTTCCATGGGTGGAGATGGCACTCTAAACGAAGTGTCGACTGGCGCCATCGGGCGGGATAACATAGAGATAGGCTGTTATCCCTGTGGAAGTGGTAACGATTTCATTAAGTGCTTCGGTTCGAGAGAACACTTCTTTAACTTTGAGTATATCCTAGACGCTGATAGTATAGATATCGATGTTATAAGGGTAAATGACAGGTACTGCGTCAATATTTTCTCATTAGGACTTGACGCAAATGTTGCTAACGACATACCATACTACCGTCACCTACCACTGGTCAGCGGACCTATGGCATATAATATGTCGTTGTTGGTAAACTTCGTCAAGAAACTGGGAACAAACGTTAGGTTGACAATCGGAGACAAGAGTGAGACAGTTAACAGCCTATTGCTTGCGGTTTGCAACGGTCAGGTATATGGAGGAGGATTTAAGGCAGCCCCGGAAGCGATAGTTAACGACGGACTGTTGGATGTACTCTCAGTCTCGGTCATGAAAAGACCCCGAATTGCTAAGGTAATACCTACATACAAAAACGGACTGCATATAGCATCGGGTGAGATAATCGATAGTCTACGCGATGTGATTACCTACATCAAAACACCAGAACTCCATATACAAACCGAAAAAGAAACACTGGTTAATCTCGATGGTGAGGTGACCAAGATGAAGGAGATGGATATCTCTCTTATTCCGAAAGGAATTAAGTTTCTGTTACCGAACAGTTTGAAGAGCAGCAAGATACCCGAACGCAGTTTTGCCTAGCCTTAACCACAATTGAGATATTAGATAAATACAGAGGCGATAGGATTGGAATGTTGTGCAAATTGACGAAATGTGTATAAATGTTGCAGATAGTACTTGCAATTTTTTATAAAAAGAATAAAATATGATTAGCACTCAACATATATGAGTGCTAACGAAAACATTAGGAGGATCCAATATGAAACTTATACCTCTTGCCGATCGCGTCGTGGTCAAGATGATTGAGGCCGAGGAAACAACCAAAAGCGGTATTATACTAACCGCATCAGCTCAGGAAAAACCTCAGATAGCTGAAGTTGTCGCCGTAGGACCGGGTGGTCTAGTAGACGGAAAAGAAGTAGAGATGACAGTGAAGCCTGGAAACAAGGTAATAACCGCAAAATACTCCGGCACCGAAGTCAAGATTGACGACGAGGAATGTACAATCGTACGTATCTCGGATATTCTCGCGATTGTCGAATAATTATTTCAAATAGGAGAAAAGAATATGGCTAAAGATCTGAAGTATAACGAGGACGCTCGTAAAGCGATGAAGAGCGGAATCGACCAGTTGGTTGATACCGTTAAGATTACGCTGGGTCCCAAAGGAAGAAACGTCGTGCTGGACAAGAAGTTCAGTGCTCCGCTCATAGTCAATGATGGTGTGACCATAGCAAAAGAAATCGAGCTTGAAGATTCATTTGAGAATATGGGAGCTCAGCTCATAAAGGAAGTCGCCACCAAGACTAATGATATCGCAGGTGACGGCACAACAACATCCATGATTTTTGCTCAGGCAATAGTCGATGAGGGAATGAAGAACGTCGTAGCCGGTGCCAATCCAATGGTACTCAAACGCGGAATATTCATGGCAGTGGATGCAGCGGTTGAAGCAATTATCGGTAACTCTCAGAAGGTATCCGGAAACGAAGATATTGCAAAGGTTGCCACCGTGTCGGCTAGTGATGAGGTTATAGGTAAACTCGTCGCTGAAGCAATGGATAAGGTAACCAAGGATGGTGTCATAACCATTGAAGAGTCTAAGACCTCTGAGACAATTACCGAGGTGGTAGAGGGTATGCAGTTTGACCGTGGATACATTACCCCGTATCTGGTCACCGATACCGAGAAGATGGAAGCTGTCATCGATGATGCTAACATACTCATAACCGACAAAAAGATAAGCAGCATTCAGGAGATACTGCCGTTACTCGAGCAGGTAGTCCAGAGTGCAATGCGCTTAGTAATAATAGCCGAAGACGTAGAGGGTGATGCACTAGCTAACCTCATTGTCAACAAACTGAGAGGAACATTCATTGTTACGGCAGTTAAGGCACCCGGATTCGGAGATAGAAGAAAAGAAATGCTCAGAGACATTGCGATTCTCACCGGTGGTACCGTTATCAGTGAAGAAATCGGACTTGATCTTCGCGATGCAACGTTAGAGCATCTCGGAAAAGCAACCAAGGTGCAGGTGAAGAAGGAAGAGACTATCATCATGGGCGGCAAGGGAGAAAAGGAAGAGATTGATGCTCGCATCAATCAGATTCGTTCTCAGGCAGCCGATACAACCTCAGATTATGATCGCGAAAAACTCGAAGAACGTCTTGCTAAGCTCTCAGGCGGCGTTGCCGTAATCCGTGTTGGTGCTGCAACCGAAGTCGAGATGAAGGAAAAGAAACTCCGCGTTGAAGATGCTTTGTCCGCAACAAAAGCAGCGGTCAAGGAAGGTATCGTAGCAGGAGGCGGTGTGGTGTTCATCAATGCCATCTCAGCAGTTGATACCCTCATAGAGACGCTTTCTGGTGACGAAAGAACTGGTGCAGCCATTATCCAAAAAGCACTGGAAGCACCGATTCGTCAGATAGCAGAGAATGCCGGTCTTGAAGGTTCGGTCATAGTCAATACCATCAGATCCAGCGGTAAAATCGGGTACGGACTCGATGTAGGTACCGAACAATACACCGATATGATTGAAGCCGGAATAGTAGACCCAGCCATGGTAAGTCGTTGTGCATTACAGAATGCTTCCTCGATTGCCGCAATGGTTCTAACTACTGAAGCATTAATTACCGACCTACCCGAGAAGAATCCTCCGGTAATGCCTGCTGGCGGTGGAATGGACGGAATGTACTAAACTGAGTTAGTTACTCAACCTTTCGTTAAAATGAAAACAGCCGATCATCTCCATGGGGTGATCGGCATTAGTTTTTTTCAGTATGTTAAACAGAGATTACTATGCGGTCCAAAATCTCGTTGACTAAAGCATCTACCGGTCTTGAGGCATCGAGGACAAAGTCAGCACAGCTCTCATAGAGAGGTCGTCTCAAATCAAAGAGTTTTTCTAGCTCGATTTTGGTCAGTGATTTGAGTAGAGGTCGTGCGGTACCAGCGATCCTGGGATATAGAACATCAAAACCCGTTTCAAGGTAGAATACCTTAAAATTGTCTTCTATCATCATACGATTTCGAGGTATCATGATACAGCTAGCATTGGTTGCGATAACACTGCCAAATGCAACTATGTTGCTGAGAGCCAGGCGTTCGAACTGACGCAATCCATCTTCACCCATCTCACTATGGATATCCGGAATGCGTAAACCGCTGATGATTTCAATCTGAGTATCGAGATCAGAAAACTCAGCCGAGAGCTCAAAGGCGACGGCTCTGCCTATGGTAGTCTTACCGCTACCCATGAATCCTATCAAAGCGACCGGGTTAAACTTCATGTACGCCTCTCTTTGCATTTTTTCCTCAGATTATATCATGAGAAGAGCCAAAAGCGAACAGTTAAACCGATAAAAGCTCCGCTTTAGGGTTAATATAGCTACCTGAAACAAGCATTTCGGTAGTGTTTTAAAGAATTTCTGTTGCACTGAGTGTCAGCTTCATTTATCATATATGTACAGTTTGAATTTGGGAGGTAGAATATGAGAAAGATGAGAAAAGCAGAGCGAGAGGTTCGGGATCCTGAACTGATTAAGGGAATACTCGAGATGTGCGATGTGATTAATGTGGCATTCTTCGATGAAGAGTATCCATATAATCTACCGGTGAACTTCGGGTATGAGTATGAGGATGACCTGATCTTTTACTGTCATCACGGTCCCGAGGGACACAAGAACGATCTGATAGAAAAGAACAATAAGGTTTGCGTCGTTACCAGTGTATTCTTAGATCACATATATAATGCGTATGATAAGAGCGGACACGACTATCGTTCAGTCATGGCCTTCGGCGAGATTTTCTTCATCGATCCTGACAGCGATGAGTACCAGAAGGCCTGGGATGTACTCACAGCATGTAACGGAAGAACCACACCCGAGGCGGTATTTGATGATTGGTATCGTCATAACCGGGTCAAGATGAGTAAGATTGTCTGCAAGGCAGAGAATGTATATGGTAAGGCACAACGCATCATAACTTCACTTGATCAACTGCCGCTTAAGAGTGATGAACGCCCTGAAGAGTAAGCATATTGATTCAGTTTCGGAACTCAGCCGGTTGAGGTCGAGTAGATTATTGACAAACACATCGAAACATTGTATAAATTTGACTAGCGTCAAGCTAAACTAAATGAACTTAAGATTTAAGGAGATTTACAATGGTGTTTGAAAAAGTCAGGGAATTAATCTGTGCTCAACTGGATTATGATGAGGATTCCGTAACCATGGGTTCGAGTATCATAGACGATCTGGGAGCAGATTCTCTTGATGTGGTGGATTTAGTTATTTCGCTCGAAGAGGAATTCGATATGGAGATTCCTGATGAGGAAATAGAGGGCATTAAAACTATCGGAGATATGGTAAAGTACATAGAATCGAATAAATAACGGTCGGCAACATTTTCAATTAGCAGATTAAAAAAGCCCGCTAGGGCTTTTTTACACGGACTGTAGCAAAAATATTCTTTCCGAAAACAGGA
Organism: Oscillospiraceae bacterium; assembly: GCA_009782665.1. Classification (GTDB taxonomy): domain Bacteria; phylum Bacillota; class Clostridia; order Oscillospirales; family Ruminococcaceae; genus WRIP01. The sequence goes on along the minus strand of WRIP01000031.1, from coordinate 2,385 downwards.
GTATTATGGCAAAGGGAAATATATCATTAAACTCAATAACCCCAATAAATGAGGACTTCGGACGTTGGTACACTGATGTTGTTAAGAATGCTGAGCTCATCGACTACTCATCGGTTCGAGGTTGTGTCATACTCAGACCCTACGGATATGCTATCTGGGAGAATATCCAGAGAATCATGGACGGGATGTTTAAGGAAACGGGTCATGAGAATGTATATATGCCGATGTTCATTCCGGAGAGTCTACTGCAGAAGGAAAAAGAGCATGTGGAAGGTTTTGCTCCAGAGGTCGCATGGGTAACTCATGGAGGCAGTGAACCGTTAGCTGAACGACTCTGTGTTCGACCGACCTCAGAGACATTGTTTTGTGACCACTATTCACGAATAGTACACTCCTATCGTGATCTACCTAAACTATACAATCAATGGTGTTCGGTTGTCAGATGGGAGAAGAGTACCAGACCTTTCCTGCGGTCACGTGAGTTTCTGTGGCAGGAAGGTCATACACTACATGAAACATCTGAAGAGGCAGTTGCTGAAACAATGCAGATGCTTTCCATCTATCAGCAAGTCTGTGAAGAATATCTGCGAATACCGGTCATAGCCGGTCGCAAGACCGACAGCGAGAAATTTGCCGGTGCCGAGTCAACATACACAGTCGAAGCCATGATGCATGATGGAAGAGCACTTCAGAGTGGGACCTCTCATTACTTCGGAGATATGTTCGCTCGTGCTTTTAATATTCAGTTTGCCGATCGAGAGAATAAGATTAGCTATCCATTCCAAACCTCCTGGGGTGTATCGACGAGAATCATTGGAGCCATCATAATGACCCACGGAGATGACAGAGGTCTGATACTACCACCGGCAATAGCTCCGACCCAGATAGTAATCGTACCCATCGCAGAACATAAAGAAGGGGTAATGGATGCGGTAGATAAGCTCAGTGAAGAGTTGAAGGGTAGCTATCGGGTTATGGTTGACCGTTCAGATAATTCACCTGGCTGGAAGTTCGCTCAACACGAGATGAAGGGTGTACCTTTGAGAATCGAACTAGGACCTAGAGATCTAGAACAGAACAATTGCGTTATGGTACGAAGAGATAATCTGAGTAAACGCGTAGTTTCGCTCGAAGGAATCAAAGATGAAATCGCACTTGAGATGGCAGCGATAGAGGACGGACTGTTTGAAAAAGCATTGAACAACCGTCTAGAACGCACCTACGAGTGCGCCGACTACAAAACCTTAGCCGAACACTCGAAAACCAACGGTTTCTATAAGGCGATGTGGTGCGGTAGTAGTGAATGTGAGGAAAAGCTCAAGGAACAACTGGACATCTCTTCTAGATGTATTCCGTTCTCACAGACCGAAATATCCTTCGAATGTGTCTGCTGCGGTAAGCCAGCTAAACATATGGTATATTGGGGAAGAGCATACTGATTTCGATCAAATACACGTCCGTAAAGCGAAAAAAAACGAAATATTTAGTATAATTTGAGATAAATCACACAATTTTCGAAAAATTTTTGAAAATACCTATTGCAATATATCGTTCCTTCTGATATATTAATCTTCGGCTCTGAGAATCTTAGGCAACATAGCTGATGAAGAATTTTCAAGCTCATACATAAAATATCTGTGAGTATGATCCCTCGGGATCCTCTGTCATGAAAGCAGATTAGATAGCGATACTATCTATCCGGAAGTACTTTCGACGGTTGCAGAGTTCATATGTTTACCCAGAAAGAAAAACCGGATATTAAAATGTCGTTATGGGGTACACACGGGTCAGTGTTAATAAAAAAGCCGATGATATTACAGGAGGCATTTAATGGCAGTCGACAAGAGAATCAGAATTCGCATTAAGAGTTACGATCACCAATTGGTTGACAGTGCGGCGGAAAAGATAGTAGATACCGCAAAACGCACCGGTGCTTTAATTGCGGGACCTATACCGCTTCCGACCGACAAGGAAATTGTAACCATACTGCGTGCTGTTCATAAGTATAAAGACAGCAGAGAACAGTTTGAGCTCAGAACTCACAAGAGACTAATTGACATCCTTAGACCATCAAACAGAACGGTTGAAGCATTAACCAATCTGCAACTCCCTGCAGGAGTTGATATCGAGATAAAGCTATAATGAAAGAGAGAATCGGGCAGCCCCTAGTATCTAACCCATACCCATTGCCTGATTTCGGAAGGAACTAATACAGTGAAAAAGGGAATTATCGGAAAAAAAGTCGGTATGACACAACTATTTGATGAAAATGCAAATGTTATTCCTGTTACCGTAGTGGAAGCAGGTCCTTGTGTCGTAGTGCAGAAAAAGACCTATGAAAACGACGGATATTCAGCGATTCAGTTAGGATTCGGTGATCTTTCA
>WRIP01000030.1 GCA_009782665.1 Oscillospiraceae bacterium | reverse complement strand
GTAAATGTTCCAACGATATAAAATATTTTCAGCCGATGATTTTCAGTTGCCGTCCATCCGTGCCGCAAATGGCGTAACTGCCCTGTAATTTTAGTGTGGTAGATTCCACACCTTTACAGGATAGAACATCATTTCTGTCGATTGTTCAACTATATCGCAGACATTACACTCTCCGAGTATATACGCAAACGGAAACTTTCACTGGCTGCCATTGAACTACAAAGCAGTAAAGAACGGGTGATAGATTTAGCCATTAAGTATGGTTACGACAGTGCCGACAGTTTTACGAGGGCGTTCGTAAAACAACACGGTGTAACGCCTACGGTTGCCAGAAGACAGGGTACTGAGCTGGTAAGTTTCCCTCCGATGACCTTTCAAATAATAGTAGAAGGAATAAAAGGTATGAACTGGAGAATTGAACAAAAGGAAGCGTTCAGTGTGCTGGGTATTGACAGACGATTCGGTAATGATGAAACCGAAAAGATATCATTATTCTGGGATGAGTGTTTCAAGGATGGCAGTTTAGCGAGGTTACAAGAATTTGTGGGAAGGTCTGAACTGGTCGGTGTTTGTGGTCATGTAGATGAAACTAAAGGAGATTTCAGGTACATGATCGGCTTAGTCTGCGAAGATATAGATGAAACTGCAGGATTCGGGGTAATCCATGCCGAGGATGCTACCTGGGCAGTATTTCGTAGTGAAGAGTTTGAGGAAAACCAATATGGGCAAGAGATAGGTAAACTGTTCCGTCATGCATATAAGGAATGGTTACCCTCCTCGGGATACGAAAAGGTCGAAGGGGTTGACGACGAGATATATGACATGGAGATATACGGAGTTACCGAGCAAGGTAGATTCTATGAAGAGGTATGGCTTTCTGTCACAAAGAAATGACAGTAGAAATTTAGTCAAAACCAGAAAACATCAGATGGTTGAAGAACCACCTGATGTTTTTTTCTATCTTTACACATTACGACAGCCAACTACATCAATCGTTCACACCAGTCTTGCTGTAGCTGTCATATACCTCGAAACCCATATAATATGGTATACTGATAGCGATGAGAGCCTTTAAGGTCCCACAAATATCGTCACATCTAATCGAAGTTGTTACTAAACATCGGCGGATTGATGGATGTGGAACTAAATCCATCTCATCTCAATGTTGCATTGGCATATTGACCTTGCGGTATACAGCGAGTATTATTTTCTTAGAGTAACGCTATCTTCCGCTAATGAACAGTGTTATTGAAAGCAGAGAGTCAATTAGTTTACAATATAAACTATACATACCTTGACGGAGTTATTCTATGGTTGAAATTATCAGAACGAACAATGAGGCATGCACCGGATGTAATCGATGTGTCAGAGAATGTCCGATGGAAACAGCAAATATCACATATCAGGACGAAGAGGACAACATAAAGGTCAAGATAGATCATGATCGGTGTATTGGATGTGGTCGTTGCGTCACTGCCTGTAAACATGATGCGAGATCCTTTGCTGATGATATGGAGATATTCTTCGAGGATCTGGCAAACGGAGTACCCATCTCGTTGATGACCGCTCCTTCCATCAGAACCAACATCCCTGAGTATAAGAGATTGTTTACCTATCTCAAGTCATTGGGAGTAAAACAAATCTATGATGTATCACTGGGAGCAGATATCTGCATCTGGGGGTATGTACGTTACCTCGAAAAGAACAAAGGGGTACATATTATCACCCAACCCTGTCCGGTTGTAGTTTCCTACTGTGAGATGTATCGTCACGACTTGCTCACCTATTTAGCTCCGGTACAGAGTCCTATGGCCTGCGCGTCTATATATATGAGGAAGTATAAGGGGATTACAGATAGGATTGCAGCGATTTCACCCTGTATTGCCAAAAAGCAAGAATTTGATTCTACTAAACTGGCTGAGTATAACATCACATTTGCAAATATCTTAACCTATCTCAAGGCTCATAATATTGAACTACCCGAAGAAGAAACCGAGTTTGATCATGATGAAAGTGGTCTTGGTTCTCTCTTCCCGATGCCGGGTGGGCTTAAGGAGAATATTGAGTACTTCCTAGGGAAATCGGTGCATATCGCTAAAGCAGAAGGATTTAATCTGTATGAGAAGCTGAATGTCTATGCTGAAACTTCTGAATTCTTCCTACCTGAAGTGTTTGACGTATTGAACTGCGAAGAAGGATGTAATATCGGTACTGCTGTGGTACGTGATCGAAACCTATTTGAAATTGATAAAACAATGGATAAGAAGCGAAAAGACGCAACCGTTGAGCGCGATAAAGAATTCTATGACGCAGTATACAAACAATATGATGATACCTTCGACTACGAGGACTTCCTCAGGATATATCAACCGATAGATATCATTGAAGCTGTCATAAATGATGACGATATCCAACTTGCATATATGCAGCTAGGCAAAAATGACTACGATAAACAACATATCGACTGCGGTAGCTGTGGCAGCAATACCTGTTATGAGATGGCCAGAAAAATCGCACTCGGTGTCAATATTCCAGGTAACTGTTTCGTCAATGTGATGGAGAATGCAAAGAAAGAACACGCCGAGAATCTCAACACCCTCAACCAATTTGAGATGATCTGGGGCAGTGTCGAAAGTGGTATCATCATTGTAGATGCCGAAACTAACACCATACTCGATGCCAATCCGGCTGCCGTTCGCATGTATGAAGGAGATAAGGACAGCATTATAGGTAAACTCTGTACCGACGTATTCGGGAAGCATGATTGCCCGATACTGATTAACAATCAGGAGTTTGACCGTCGAGAGATTAACTTCACCAAGGCTGACGGAGTTCAGATCCCGGTTATCAAAGCTGTAACCCAAATCAACTATGGAGGTCGTCCGGCATTACTTGAAAGCTTCACCGATCTAACCTACATGAAGGAATCGGAAGCCCAGAAGCATATGCTGGAACTCAGCGACCACATGCGATTGATTTTGACCGAGAATCCGCAGATAAACTTCCTGTTTGACAGTAACTTCAGAGTTATTGAGTGTAATCCGGCTGCGGTTGAGTTTATGGGATTTACTAGTAAAGAAGAAACCATCGCAGGCTTTGCCGAACGTATGGCTAACAGCATACCTCCCTATCAATCGGATGGTAGAGTTTCAATTCCCCTTGCAGAACGACTCATGAAAACCGTTCAGGATGGATATGTAAAGTTTGAGACGGAGTTAATTTTCTCTGGAGAAAAACGCAACATCATTGTCGAACTGAAAAAGATACCCTATGGAGAGAGCTTCGGTATTGTGGGATATGTTTTCGATATGACTGATATACATCGTCGTGAAACCGCATTGAAGCATGCACAGGAACTGAATGAACTGCAGCTTACCAAACTTGAGTTAGTGGTTCAGGCTTCAAAGATCGGCCTGTGGGATATGGATATTGTGGATGGTGATATAACCAATCCCAACAACCATGCCTCATGGTCGGATGAGTTCAGACATATGCTAGGATATGTCGATGAACACGATTTCCCCAACTCAGTGGGTGCTTTGCAGGAGATACTGCATCCTGAGGATATTGATTATGCTACCAACGCATTTGCAGCTCATCTGATGGACAAAACCGGTGCTACACCCTATGACATAGAGTTCAGACTCAGGAGCAAACAGGGTGAGTATGTATACTTCCATGCGACGGGAGAGACTATCCGTACTGCCGACGGCGATCCCATCCGTGTCGCTGGTGCATTGATAGATATATCTGAAGCTAAGAATATGTTATTGCTCAAGGAACAACAGCGTGCGGATGCAGATGCTGCTAGCAAGAGTAAGAGTACATTCCTAGCCAATATGAGTCATGAAATTCGTACCCCGATGAATGCCATCATCGGTATGACCACCATCGGTATCTCTGCGGTTGATGAAGCAAGGATGAAGGATTGTTTTGTCAAGATTGATGGAGCATCCAAGCATCTACTGGGATTGATAAACGATATCCTGGATATGTCAAAAATCGAATCAGGTAAGTTTGAACTATCTGAATCAGAATTCGACTTCAATCGAATGATAAATCAAATCATAACGGTTAATCGATTCAGGATTGACGATAAAAAACAGAATTTTGTGGTAAATATCGACAGTGATATACCGCAATCGCTCTTCGGTGATGATCAACGTCTAGCTCAGGTCATAACCAATCTGCTCAGTAACGCCAACAAATTCACCCCTGAAGAGGGAGATATACGGCTTGACACCAAACTCTTAGCAGAAAAAGATGAGGTATGTACCATTAAATTCTCGGTGGTGGATTCGGGAATCGGAATAAGCCCGGAACAACAGTCCAAGTTGTTCCAGTCCTTCCAACAGGCTGAGAGCAATACTTCCCGCAAGTTTGGAGGAACCGGACTAGGTCTTGCCATAAGCAAGAGTATTGTCGAGATGATGAACGGAACCATCTGGATTGAGTCGGAGTTGGGAAGCGGTGCTGCGTTCATCTTTACAGTGGATATTAAACGGGGTTCCGGAATATCTGACCAGGATATTGTACAAGATGTCACAATAGATCATTTCGAAGGTCACTACATATTACTTGCAGAGGATATTGAGATCAATCGCGAGATAGTCCTTGCATTGTTGGAACCGACCATGCTCACCATCGACTGTGCTGAAAACGGACTGGAAGTGGTAGAGATGTTTAAGGCAGATCCCGAAAAGTATGAGCTCATTTTCATGGACATGCAGATGCCGGAGATGGACGGATTAGAAGCGACACGGGTTATACGATCACTGGATCTCCCGAATGCGAAAACTATTCCGATTATCGCAATGACTGCCAATGCCTTCCGAGAGGATGTGGTCAGATGCCTTGATGCGGGCATGAACGGACATCTCGGAAAACCGTTGGATTTTGATGATGTACTCAGTAAACTACGCAACTACCTCATCATCAGTCGATTCAATGGGATAGTATGGGATAAGAAATTTGAACTCGGCAGCAGTATAGTAGACCGACAGCATAAGAGTTTATGCGAGATGATAAATAACCTAATCTTGCAATGTGAACACGGAAAAGCTGCAGAAACCTTACATGAGACGTTAGAGTTTTTGGTTGATTACACCGTCTATCATTTCGAAAGCGAAGAAGCGTTGCAACTTGAGAACGACTATCCCTGGTATGAGGAACACAAACTGATTCATGAGAGCTTCAAGGTAACAGTTGCCGATTTGGTCAGACGATTCGAAGAGAATGGTTCTACCGAGGAGTTAGTGAATGATATTAGGAATATTGTAATAGATTGGTTGACCAATCATATGCAGAATGAAGATACAAAGATAGGTGACTATCTGAGGAATTTGACAAAGTAGTTAATAACCCACCGCTTACAGAAGCGGGGCTTGTAAAAGCCCTTATTGATTAGTCTAAGTTCTTTTAAAGAACTACGTTACTTAAGAATATATAGGCACTTCAGAATACTCCACTAGTTCTGAACACTGCGGTAAGTGATTAAACAATTCTGATGGGAAGGAATAGTGTTACTTACAAAAACCTTAGGATAACATTGACGAAGTGGGCATTACTGCATTTATGCAGAGTTATGAGATTTATTCCAAAGGTATTGGGTTAAAAACCACGGACTTTAGTCCGTAAATACTTTAGTGCATGTTGATACTTTTGTGTCCTCCAAGTAGAATAAAGAAGGGGGATAAGAGTATAGCAGAACAAAAACAGTAAACCATGTCGTACATCATCTTGAAGCGCACATCGTGTGGTGCACAAAGTATAGATACAAAGTATTACAAGGTAAGGTGGCAGAATGGTGTAGAGAGTTAATAAGGCAGACATGCAATACAAATGAGATAGAAATAATGAAAGGGAATATTAGAGCAGACCACATACATATACTAATTACGTATCCACCAAAGCTAAGTGTGAGTGAGATCATACAGAAGATAAAGGAAAAATGCCACGAAGATTACAGGAAGAGTTCCCTGACTTGAAAAAAGATATTTGGGAAGCTACCTATGGGCTGCAGGATGCTTTATAGATTCGATAAGTGACATTTCTGAGAAAGTAATAGCAGAATACATCGAAAGACAGAAAGATGAAGAGTACGAAGTGTTCAAGATAACTTAGGACCCACCTTCAGGCGGAATAGCGACTTTCAGTCGCAATGCCCTTAAACCTCTACACTTTAGTGCAGAGTGGTTTAGTCAGAAATTCGTAAGGAAGAATAATCGATGTTTATACAAAGCAAACCAACTAAAAGGACGTTCCCTCCGTTCCCCCACACCCTCTTTCTCCCTTGTTAAGATTCTTCTATTGACAAAGTTAAAATATAGAGGTAGGCGGTAGATGGAAAGTTAATAAAACTCCATACGAAGTTTTAGGATACAGATTATTTGACAAGGTCAAGGCAGAAGGTGAAGAGTGGTATATATTTGGAAGAAGAAATACTGAATATTTTGATTTACGAGATCTCACAACAAACTAAACAAGGGCAGTTATTCATATATGAAAACGATATTGCTCGAAAGAAACAAAACACTATTAACAGAAATGAGAAAGCACATTCCTCCCCCACTTTCAGAAGTAGGGGTATCCTGTGCATAAGTTCGATGAATATACGGTCAATCACAGGTGAAATCTGAAGTAATCATCAGTTTCACCTGTTTTTCAGCTCCTTTCATTGCATAATCCATTTAAGGTTCTTGAGGTCACGAAAAGGTGATTTGATGAAATATGCCATCATATCTGATATACATGGAAATGTATCTGCCTTACAGGCAGTGTTGAATGATATACAGTTACAGTCGGTGGACAGATTCTTGTTACTCGGAGACTTTGTGGTCGGGCTACCCTGGGGTAACGAGGTAACCGAACTCATCCGTCAACTTCCATCTGTGACCGCAGTCAAAGGTAATGGTGAGGAGTATCTTCAGCAGCTCAAAGGCTCAACTCAACAAGACCATATCTATGAGCAATTCAAACCAATCTACTGGGCCTTCAATTCATTGTCCGATGATAATGTTTACTACCTGGTTTCACTCCCGTCCGAAGCTGTCGTAATCGACTCATGTCATACCATTAAGCTTACCCATACCAACCATATATTCAACCAGGAACCGAGTATAGATTTACTAGATTCACAGACACTGAATCAACGGATGAAATACGATAGGTTGACCCATACCGAGCATCTGGAACTCATAAGAGATATTGTCAAGACAGATGCGACTATTCAGTCGGAGATACTGCAGCTAGAACCTGCCATCTATCTGTTCGGGCACTATCACCTGCAATATTCGGTCGAATACAGAGGGCGGCTATTCATCAATCCGGGGTCTTGTGGTAGAGCTTTGGATTGGGACAACGCTGCAAATTATACATTGCTGGATATTGACTATGATACTATTACCATAACCGAGCGAAGAGTAGAGTATGATGTCAAACAAACGGTGATGCAGTTGAAGGCATCCGAGTTCAGTCGTTTTGCTCCGGTATGGAGCGAACTGATGGAACAGGAAATAATTAGTGGAAAAGACTACACCAATACATTTGTTAAACAGCTGGCAACCATCGCACAGGAATACGGACCAGTACATTTCCCCCTGAATAATGAAATCTGGCAACTTGCAGTTGAACGTTGGGATCCGGCAAACGCCTTCTAAGAGAAAAGAAACATAAAGTTGAAAGAAATTGAACCGAAATCATCTTGACTGCATCTATAGGGTGTAAGACGAAAGGAGTCACAATCATGGCAATGACGGTAGAGCAGATAAATCTAGTAATAGCCGCAAGAAATGGAGATCAGAGAAGCTTTGAAGCTCTCTATGGTGAGTTCTACGAAAAAGTCTATGCACTTAGTCGAATGATCCTACGTAACGAACGAGATGCGGAGGACGTACTGCAGGAAACATTCATAACAGCTTGGCAGAAACTGCATACTCTGAATAATCCCGAGACGTTTTCGGTATGGGTTCAGGTTATAGCTAGAAATCTCTGTAATATGCAGTTGAGAAGAAAGAACGTAGCAATACTGCTGGATGCTGAAACTGATATACAGATGTTCGACAGCCTCGAATCGGATGATCTGCTGCCAGCTGTATATGCAGAAAGAGATGATCTCAGACAGCGATTCAGCGATATAATCGATAGTCTCTCGGAAGTACAGAGACAGACGATAACACTCTATTACTTCAATGAACTGTCGATTGAAGAGATTTCGATGGTCATGGAATGCAGTCCGGGTACCGTTAAATCCCGCCTGTTTCTGGCTCGGAATGCCATAAAAGCAGAGGTTGAAGCATCTGAACACAAACATAATGAAAGATTCTACGGCATAGCCGGTATTCCAATGTTGCCGTTGGCCCGACTAATTCAATCTCACATTAAAGCTATTTCTATAAACAGTGGGTCTGCAGCAGCGTCATTTAGGGCAGTATCCGATTCACTAGTTTCACAAAACCAACATATACAAACAGTAAAGGAGGCAGGTAACATGAAAAATAAAATGTCTTTAGGGACAAAAATACTAATAGCTGCATTGTCGGTGGTTGGAATCGCTGCGTTGGTGGTACTGACAGTGCTTCTGGTCAACATGTTCAACAAAAAAGAACCAGACGATGTTGTCGATAGCCCACCGGTTTTATTAGAAGTTTTGGATAACGAAAATATCTTTCCTATCAACGATCCAGAGATACCTTCCTTAGATGATATCGATTGGTCATTACTCGAAGGTTATTGGAAAGCCGATCACATGATGTTTGTCGGATTCTTCAGTGATGGTGATGATATACGATTTGAGTATGGCCTATTGCAATCAGGATTCGGGGTCAGAAGTACTATTATCGATACCGAACTGGAACCTGACGGGTCCTATACTGTAACGATTTTTGTAGCAGCGATTGAACCGAACGAAGTAGATGACGGACGGCCGGAACACACCGAGGTCTTTAGCATCAATCTCGATACTCTCTCGACAGATGAAGTTATTGAACTGCGAATCGATAATAGTGACGGTGAAAACTGGCATAGCTACACACGTATGGGAGATACCCTCGATAATGTCGGATATACTTCACCTGAATTCTTTGAATTGCTCCAAGGTTATTGGTATACGGTGGATGATGAGCAAAATCCTTTCGTAGGTTTCTTTGGAGATGAATCAACCGGATTTATCGTTTCTTACGGAGTATTTCAATCATGGTTCGGGTTTGAATTTCAGCTCATTCACTTTATACCGATATCACCCGAACAAAGTGAGCTGACGGTATTCTTCCAGGCAGTACCCGCATCCGGTGATAATATGGCTCTACCGGAAAGAATTGAAACTCTGAGGGTTGATACATCAAGACTAAATGAACACGGTGAAATCCTGATAAGTATTGACCAAGAAACTGAAGAATCATTTGTTACCTATTACTTTGGCGGCTATACTGCCGATGAGGCATATGCAAATTGGCCTTTATCGGAGTAACCCGACATAGGTAGATGGAGAAGGAATGAAAAACAAGCTTTCAAAAAGAACCTTTGTTCTTGTAGTTGTACTCTCAATAATCATCATCGGCCTGTTGATACTAATTAGTTACACTATCATTAACCGTAGTCGAACTCACGATTCCGACCTTGATGAGAAGGAAGATGTTCTACTGGACATCCCAGTGCAAATGGTTGAAGCACCCCCTGAGATCCCAGTAGTAGATGTATCGTCCATCTGGGAGCAGTTGGATGGATACTACAGCTCGGAAGACAGAATGTTCCTCAGATTTCATACCGACACCAACCGGGTCATGCTGACCTACGGATTACTGCAGAGTTCGTTTGCAGTAGAAGGGGAGTTAATAGATATTGGGTTTGAATCTGAAGATAGCTATATCATCACCCTCAATATCGCTGCAACAGAGGAAACCCTGATGAATGATGCGGTTGCAGAGCACACAGAAGTCGTTTATCTCAAACTGAGTCAAATGATTAAATCTGAGGACATATTGTTCAAATCCGAAAGTATTGGTGAAGCGGAGTGGCATACATATACAAAAATTAACGAAGCGGACATATTCAATCAATCGGAACCAGCATACTCAGTCCATGAAACTTTCGAGATGCTGGAAGGGTATTGGTTTACCGAACATGGACAGCGTTTCTTCGGATTTTTTACCCAAGATGACAGCTGTGTAATTGTAATGGGTATGTTCCAAATTGAGTATAGTGATGTGGGTGAGATGACGGTATGCGAGTCGACCGGAAGATATACATTTGATCTATTAGTTCACTTCCCAGCAACTGATGAAGAAGATATCGACGGGCATTATGAAGAGTACACCGAGCGAATCCAGCTCAATATGAGTAGCTTTGATAGAGATGAGACTAATGTTCTCTTGGTAATGGTCGATTCTTTTTCTGATAATGATTGGGTGATGTTAGTCTACGGCGGACCAAGCTATGATGAAGCATATGAGCAATGGCAACAACTAAATGGTCAGCTGCCAGTTTAGCATAAACATTGTTACACTCTGTCGGTAGGAGATCCTATAATAGCTATCGATGATGTTACTTTTAAGGAAATAAGCTCAGATACAGAATTACCGATAAAATTTCTATAGGGGGTGGCGTAAAACCCCCAGTTATACGCCATCTGACATAGCTACATTGTTCTGATTTGATATCGAAATTACCATTCTCAGATTATATAAAAT
>WRIP01000029.1 GCA_009782665.1 Oscillospiraceae bacterium | reverse complement strand
TCAAAAGCGAGTATGACGGAATCGTCAATGATTACACCCGCAAAGGCGGCGTGGTGCATACGGAAATCCTACTGCCGGCGAACGCGCCCGCCGAATATTCTGACCGTGCCGTTTTATGGAATGCGGTTGAGAGAATCGAAAAGAACAGCAACGCGCAGCTTGCCCGTGAGATTGAGATTGCCCTGCCGGTAGAATTATCACGAGAGTAGAATATTTCCCTTGCCCGCGAGTATGCACAAAAGCATTTTGTTTCGGTTGGTATGTGCGCCGATGTTTGCGTTCACGATAAAAATGACGGAAACCCGCACGCGCATATCATGCTCACCTTGCGCCCGTTTGAGCGGGACGGTTCATGGGGAGCGAAGTCGAAAAAGGAGTATATTCTTGACGGCAACGGCGAAAGAATTGTGCTGAAAAGCGGAGTGTTTAAGACAAGGAAAATATCAACCGTGGATTGGAACGAGCAGACCAAAACGGAAGAATGGCGAAGCGGATGGGCTGACCTTTGCAACGCATATTTGGAGCGGGCGAATGAGGAAACCCGTATCGACCACCGGAGTTATGAGCGGCAAGGGATAGAGCAGATACCCACCATTCATTTGGGTGTTGCCGCATCGCAAATGGAGCGCAAAGGCATTGCCACTGAGCGCGGGAATATTAACCGCGAAATCGAAATCAACAAACTATTGCGCCAGTTAAGGGCGCGGATAAACCATCTCAAAGGCTGGCTGAAAGAGGAAGAAAAGAACGCCGCTCCACCTACCCTCGCGGATGTTATACGAAGCATATTGGAAAAAGGCGAACAGCGCAACCGTTACGGACAAATCCGCAACCTAAAAGCGGCGGCAAATGTGTTCAACTTCCTGCATGAAAACAATATCACCGACATGGCAGGATTACAGGAAAAGGTTTCGGAAATGTACGGCAAGCAAATGGATATTGGCGGCAGGCTGAACAGGATAGACCGCCGAATGAAAACGCTGGACGAGCATATCCGACAGGCGGGATATTACCAAGAACACAGGGAGCTATACTCGCAGTATCAGCAGATAAAAAGACCGAAAAGGCAAGCGGTTTTCAAAGAGAAAAACTATACGGGCATCGCGCTTTTTGAAGCGGCCAAACGCTATCTTGACGCGAACCTGAACGGCCATGCCCTGCCCCTCAAATCCTGGAAAGAAGAACGCGACAAGCTGTATGTCGAGTGCAATATGCTGAACCGGGAATATGTTTCATTGAAACAGGAAGTCAAGGAAATGGAAACCATACGGCGCAGCGTGGATAATATCCTCCGCGAATCCGCCCGCGAGATGAACCCGCCGCAAAGAAAACCAAGAGAACGTGGATGGGAACGGTAACGGTTTAGGGCGCGGAATCGCCCCATATTTCGGGCTGTTACGAGAGGAAAACGGCAAAGCGATGCTTTACCCCTGTCCGCCGAAAATCGCGGGATTAGGCGTTACAGGAGAGCGTGAAAGCGCTCGCCGCGTCTGCCTGTGGGTTTGATTGATTTTTGTGCCTTGTCATGTTACAATTCAAGTGCATAACGAATTTTTATTTTCGGCTACTGAGTAAAGGATTTTCCTTTTGCCAGTAGCCGAGAGTTTGAGTTTTTGAGGGAGGAAACAATCCGTGAATATAAAGAGGTTTATATCAATCGCGCTAATGCTGATATTGGCGTTTTCTCTTGTCGCTTGCGGCGGTGGTAGTACCCCACCAAGAGAAAATGCGACAAATCCCCCGCCAACCACTCCGGGTGCAACGCCAAGCGACAAAGATGACCCTTGCCCCTGTTGCCCTAATTGCGTACAGAAGGATTGTGAGTGTGCCGAATGCGGCGACAGCGAAGATTGTGAATGCGAACTGCCCGGCAATGACGATACCCAGTATGATTGGCGTATCTTTGGGGAAGGAGAGCAGCCTTTTACAACTCCGGGAATGATGGGCATGAACAAGATGATCGTTAAGCTGGATTTGGTAAAACAAGGCGACGCTACTCCAGCGGGTACCTATACAGGCACCTTGTATTTCTGGCATCATGAAATGACCCCGGAATTGATGCAATCGGTAGGGGCAACCGGCGATTCATACAACGAGTTTGAATCGGACAGTTTTACAGTGGATATTATTTCCGATATACAAAACAAGGAATGGCTGTATCAAACACAGGAGATCAATGTTACCATCACCAGTGTAACCGACGTCACTATTGCAGGGCGCAAGCAACAGGTAACGGATTATCCGAGCCAGAGTGTGAAATTTGTGTTTGATATAAACATTGAAACCGGAGAAACTCGGATGGCTTTTACTTTAGGAAAACTTGAACCCATTGTTTTTGATGGTTTCCAGATCGAGCAGAGCGAGCGAAGCTGACCGCCGAGTAGAATGGATTTTGTTACAGTTGCTGATAAGAGATTTTCCTTTTGCCAGTAGCGAAAAGTTGAGTTTTGAAGGAGGAAACAATCTAATGAATACAAAGAAAATTATAGCCATCGTGCTAATATTGATGCTGGCGCTTCCCCTTGCCGCTTGCGGCGGTGGTAACAACGCGCCCACGAACCCGCCGAGTAATCCCCCGGCAGAAACGCCGGGTGTAACGCCGGGTAATGATGATCCTTGTCCTTGCTGCCCTAACTGCAACCAAGAGGAATGTGTCTGCGAAGAATGCGGCGGCAACGATGAATACGATTGTGTATGCGCCGTACCCGACCTCGGCGGCATCTGGACGATTTCTTTCATGGACGTCACAGACAGCTCTCCGTCGGTCGGAGCCGATGGGTTTCTTGCCTATGATATAACATTGAGTTTCGTGGCGTCGAGTTTGAACGAGGGCGGTTTCTTAGGCCAATACTCTGGAGAGGGTAAAATGATGGGTATATTGGATGCGTCAGATTACGAAGCCATGGCCGGGGGGCTTATTTCATTGGATTCGGATTGGGCAGGCCCAATCTTCCCGGTATCCTTTGAAGTCATAGACTCGAATTCGGCGACGCCGAACGGTGGCGATGACCCCGCGTCCCTTACGCCCTCGGATTTGTATGAAAAACTGATAGGCCATGCAAAGTTTTCTGCAGCAGTCGATGGGACTATGGGGCCATCTTGGTATCAGGAAAATGTTTTGGGTACCGGCAGGGATTTTGGTACGGGATCTGGCTTCACATTAGAAGTGGAGATGCATATCCTGGTCTATGACGCCGGAACGGCGATACTCTATATGACTGTGCCGGGATTAACGGAAACTCTTGTGTACCGGGGCACAATTACAAGAGAATAATGACGGTAAACGGAATAGCGAAATAGATTTGACGATTACCGCATGAATTTTCCTTTACGGCTACTGTGTAAAGGATTTCCCTTTTGCCAGTAGCCGAGAGTTTGGGTTTTGAAGGAGACACAATCAATGAATACAAAGAGAATTATAGCCATTGCGCTAATACTGATGTTTGCGCTTTCACTTGCCGCTTGCGGCGGTGGTGACACCTCACCGGGTGGCAACACGACAAATTCTCCGGTAACTACTCCGGGTGCAACGCCAAGCGGCAATGATGACCCTTGCCATTGCTGCCCTAACTGCAACCAAGAGGAATGCGAATGTGCCGAATGTGGCAACAGCGAAGATTGTGAATGCGAACTGCCCGGCAGCGGCATCTACACGATAACCGCGGAAGGCACATATAAGCATATTGAAAATGAGTATGCTAAATTCGACTTTATTCTCACGTTTTCGGCGACGAATGATGGTGACGGTTTATATGGAGATTACACAGGAAGTGGAGAGTTGCGGCTTGCCCATGACGAAGCCGATTACCTCGCAGCGATGGGCGGCCAAATGACAGCGGCAAAACTGGTAGTTGACGGACAATTGAACAATATCCGGTTCACGTTGGAAAAGCCTCAGCCCGGGGACGACCCAAATATCATAGCGCGGGGCAGCGGGGAAATGGTGTGGGATAATACTGTAGTCGAAAGTCTATTCGTTGCTAAGGGCGGAGAAAGCATGCCCTGGCCATGGAATGGAGCCAGCTCAGAACAGTTTGCGATTGAAATCGAGATACTCGACAGCGGCGCCGGAGTTCTTTATATCACTCCTGGTTTTTTCGCAACTTTAAGTTATGAGGTTCGCCTCACCGAACAATGAAACTGGTGGATGAAAACTAGGCGCCAAGTAAAGTATCCGAGCCAGAATTAGGCATGGTTTTCAATAAAGGAACCATGCCTTTTTGTGCCGTGAAAGCACCAAACCGTTACGCCTGAATGTAGGCAATTAGCACTTTTTGGCATCCCGGAAACGCCTTGTTTTCGGGCTTTTTCCTGTGCTCATAACGCCAATTTAAGAGGTGGTAAGAGTTTACCCCTACCTTTCCCCGAAAGCGGCTTAAACCTTTCCACGGGGCTTTTTGATATTTTTGTCCAACAGAATAAAAAGTCCTTGACAAATGGTCTATGGACAGGACACAAAAAAGACAAGCAAAACTATCTATATTGACGAGATGAGGATCCCGCTGACAGCTATATCTGAAAACATAAACACTCTTTTTGGTCAGGTGTATAAAGATGGTTACGGGATACCTGATATAACTATTCAACTGATTGAGCAAGAGAGTTTAAAGATAATCGACTCTACTACAACGGCGAATGATGGAACCTTTGTTTTTCGAGGGTTTGCAAATGGTGTTTACTATATCAAAATCATCGCTCCAGAAGGTGTATCAATAATGAATACTGATGTGTTGTGCAATACTTTCGAAGGTACATATGAAATGGTATCGGTAATATAGGACCGAATTATCAGGTTAGGGCTGTGAGTATATAGTCACAGAAAAGCATATGAACTCATTAAGGGAGACAACGTATTACTTGAAGCCCTATACCAATCGGTAGTCTATTAGCAAAATATCTCGCATTGAATAAGAGAACCCAAAAGCTTTAGGATCGCTTGATAATCCGACTAGGCAAAAACATATCGGGAACCTAGGAATGAAGATGCCTTTGGTTTACCTACTGCAATTATGTCTAGAAGAAGATCGATTCATTTCGATCTTCTTCTCGTCAGTACATTCTGCTAGACTTTCCAGTTTAGATAAATGACATATATGCAATTCATATATATAACACCATTGTTGAGCTCATGATGATGCTTCGCTAGCACTGCCTGGATGTGCTTGATATACTGTATCTCCTTAGTAATCTCTATATACTTAGTGGCTATGATTACGAAGTGGCCTAAAAACCAAGACAATCAATCTATGTTATTTTCCTTGCTTCTCTGCTATTATATGATTAGAACCTGAAAGGTAGATCTCGTGATGCATATAAAACGATTCGTAGCTATTTTACTCGCAATATTGATGACAGTATCCATGTTTTCTTCTTGTTCTCCATTCGATATACTGCGACGTTTCATTCCTCAAATTAACCCAAGTATAGTTGAAGAAGCGAATCCCTTTGTGAAGTCACGACAGCCAGATAGAACAACTGAGTCTGAGACAGACAATACTGAAATCGAACGGGTACGGCAGGAATTTGATGAGTTTCTCGAAGCCGACTTCATGGAGATAATACTTGATAATACCCTCGATATGCACAGTTATCTCATGAATCCAGCTGACTTCGGAGTAGACGGTTTTGAAGTTACCTGGGGGGATCTGAGTATTTATCCTACTGATGAGATACTTGCAAAAGATCGAGCTACAATAGAGAAACTATATTCTTTCGATCGGAATATGCTGACACGAGAGCAACAACAAAGCTATGATATCTATGCCTACCTCGCAGAGAACTATGAGGACACTATCGATAGTTGGATGATGTATGATCATCTGGTGGGTGCCAACGGATATCATGCGATAATACCATTTGTACTCAATGAGTATTATTTCTACACCGAACAAAATGTGAAGGAGTACTTGACTCTGCTTGAAACAGTCAACCTTATGTTTGATTATCTAATTGAATGGCAGCAGGAGCGTTCTAGATTGGGATTGTTTATGAGCGATGATGCAGCAGATGAAGTCATAAAAACATGCAGGGGAATCATTGCAGAAAAAAACAACAGCATTTTAGTTACGGGTTTTGATGAAAGGATCAAAGCACTTGAACTCAAAACATCCTTAACCGATGAATATATTAAGCAGAACCTTGAGATATATAACACGGTGGTGATTCCTGCTTACTCTAAGCTCATCGAGGAGATGTTAGCACTAAAAGGAACCGGAACAAGCAAAGGAGGACTCGCTCAATACGATAAGGGTAAAGAGTTCTACAGCACCCAGATCAAAAGGATGGGATTTAGCAAATCTCCCGAACAATTGATTGAACTGGTCGATAGTGCGATTGATGAAACTATCGATAAGTTCTACTCTCTCTACTTAAACTTCATCAGACGACATGATCCTGCGTTACTCTATGATATGTTTACTCCGGAACTGGCGACCGATGATATAGTGGAGTACCTAATACTCAAAACAGCTAAAGATTTTCCAGCCCTCCCTGAGGGTGTCACCTATAACCTTAAACATATAGATGAATCTATGAGAGATTCACTCTCACCCGGATTCTACTTCACTCCGCCGATAGATGACTACAAGTATAACAGTATATACATTAATCCTGATTATCTTCATGTGAACCGAGATTATATGTTCTTTCTTCTGGCTCATGAAGGTATACCCGGGCATCTATTGCAGAATGTCACACTTATGAATAGCGAATTACCCCTCTGGCGAAAGGTTCAATACTTCAAGGGGTACTCCGAAGGCTGGGCACAGTATGTGCAGTACTACGCATACTCATATTTTACTAGTAATCTCAACAATGTTGCCGACCTGATGCGACTCAGCGAAGAGCTAGATCTCCTGATAATGGTGCGGATGGATTTAGGGATTCATTATGAAGGATGGTCCCTAGAACAACTCAGACGTTATACCTCTACAGTGTTTATTTATGAAATAGATGATGAGTTTGTGGGCACATATTATGACTTTATAGTAGACAATCCGCTTCAACCCATCCCCTATGGAGTAGGGATGTTAGAGATAAAAGCCATGTATAATGAATTCAAGCATAAGATGGGAAATAGCTTCTCCGACCTTGAGTTCCATACACAACTACTCAATTACGGGGAAGCTCCCTTTAGTTTGTTACATGACTGGATGGATGAAACTATGATAAAACATTCATGGTGGCAGTAGTTTCACGCCCTGTTGGTCTACTCTTCGAAATATCTTCTGTAACCTGCATCGGCAAGACCTAACAGATAAGCAGTTTGGAAGGCAGCAGAGACTCTTTTGCCTCCTACCATCGGTGCGAGATGGTCATTTATGACCGCACCATCAAATCCACTTTCGAACAGGATATCCATAATCCTTGCGACATCTCCATATCCGTCGTTAGGATAGGTTTCAGCAAACGCTCCTTCGCTCATCGGATTGGTTACATTTCTCACATGAAGTTTAAAGAGTTTATCGATATCGGTGAAATACCTGATGGCGTCATAGACATCGACACCCATATCCTGTCCTCCCTGTAACCAGCAACCGCAGCATAAACATACCCCAATATTAGGACTGTCAGCCATTTCGATAGCCTTTCTGTACCCGTCAAAGGTACCGAAAATATGTCTTGGGATTCCTGCTAATGTTAACACCGGGGGATCATCCGGATGAATACCGATATATACTCCTGATTCCTCTGCAACTCTTGCAACCCGTGATATGAAGTATTCGTAGTTGTCCCACAACTCCTCGACCGAGTATTCTCGTCCATGACTTAATACTGTGTCGTAATCCTCGCTGCCCCAATGACCACGAGCGTTGGCACTATCGAGGTCCAGCCCTTCACCGTTCATGCCACCTCGGATTTTCTTAGTTTCTCCTGAACGCCAGATGCCGTTGGCCATATGCGCGTAGGTGGAGTAGTAGACACCGGCCTCTCCGAGTGCTCGGATATATCCCAAATACTCCTCGAGTTTTTGATCACGTCCTTCAAGGTTTAACGTTATGATATCCATGTTGTGGTACTCGCCATTGGCTAAACGAAATATCTTTAGGTCATGTGCCTCAACCTCAGCTACTATCTTCTTGTACCGATTGGCATCAGCAGGTCCATACGGTCCTTCTACCATCACCCACTCGATACCCATCTGACGTAGAAACACCGCATCTTCCGATAGGAACTCACCATTTTTGGAGATGAGCTTATCGGCCACCTGTACACCACTTCGGGTGTTTGTATATCCGGGTATTACATTCATTGCTACCATCTATTCTACCTCCCCTAAGAAAAATTGTCGTTAGACATATGATATCATCAATAGGTATTTTTGTCAGTTGAAAGTGACTGAGTATCGGATATTTATGGTTAAGTATATTTGTGAAGGAGATATGATAATGAATCTCGACTATGTCAAAAGAATATTTGCTCTAGACGGTAAGAAAGCCATTGTGACTGGAGGCAACTCGGGTATCGGTAAAGGGGTTGCTGTCTCGCTGGCGTCACTGGGTGCTGATGTAACCATACTCGGTCGCGACAATGCTACCATCGATGAAGTGGTCGAACAGTTAAAGACAATCAATCCGAACTGCGATGGTTTCAGTGTCGATGTATCGGACCAAAGCCAACTAGAGGATTTCTTTACACGGTACTATGCTAGAACATCAAACCGGATAGATATACTAGTCGCCAATGCCGGCATATCCATCGCTAAGCGAGCACTCGAAACTACTGCCGATGAGGTTAATAGACTATATGATATTAATTTCAAGGGGACCCTCTTCTGCTGCCAGCAGGTAGCAGAACAGATGAAGGCACAGATGTCAGGTAACATAGTTATTGTAACCTCGGTGAACGCACTGTATCCCTTACCCCCACAAGCCATATATTCTTCGACCAAGAATGCTTTAGAGGGATTAGCCGAGTGTTTGGCAGTTGATTTAGCTCGCTATGGCATTAGGGTGAATACCCTTGCTCCCGGAGCTATTGAAACCAACCTTGGAAGGAATAACCCCAATCCCAATCGTAACCGTTCGAAGGTTCGCCCGGAACTTCCGCTTGGGCGGGTAGGAGAACCTGAGGATATGGGTGATGTAGTTGCCTGTATAGTCTCGGATGCATTTAGGTATATGACCGGTTCAACCGTCCTAGTGGACGGTGGACTAAAACTTCGCAATGTATAGTAGTCGGACCAAATCGATTTACCTTCATGTGTAAAATATATGTAAAGAAATGGTAGTGTCTGTGTAAAAGGTATTTTACACAGACTTCATACTTCTCGTATCTATTGAAAAACCCGGTTACACAACATATAATTCTATCGGTAGTCAAGTGATGGGAAATGAATGAAAGGATCTACATAAGTGTAGAACAGGGAATTCAAGTGGAGAAGGTTCAAAAAGACGTCAAGTTAGAGGCTATAAACCTTAATCTTTACTATAATACCTTTCATGCATTGAACAATATAAATCTTAAGATATATGACAGAACCATCACTGCCATCATTGGTCCTTCGGGGTGTGGAAAATCCTCACTACTTCGCATGTTTAATCGCATGAACGATATGATTCCGAAGGTAAAGATTACCGGTGGGGTAATAATGGAATCTTACGACATCTACACCGAAGGTGTAGATGTCGCTATGTTGAGAAAAAGAATCGGTATGGTTTTCCAGAAACCCAATGTGTTTCCCGCCTCCATCTATGACAATATTGCTGTAGGACCTAAACAACATGGAACAAAACACAAGAATACGCTTGATGAGATAGTTGAAACAACTCTCAGACAGGTAAATCTTTGGGAAGAGGTCAAGGACAACTTGAGGATGTCGGGACTATCACTGCTACCCGGACAACAACAAAGACTCTGTATCGCAAGAGCCTTAGCAGTTGAACCTGAGGTAATATTGATGGATGAAAGCTGCAGTGCACTTGATCCGGGTTCCACCTTAAAGATTGAGGATTTGATGCTGGAACTCTCAAAAGAATATGCAATTATGATTGTTACCCATAATATGGAACAGGCCAGAAGGGTGTCGGATATGTCTATCTTCATGATGATAGATGAAAACCGGGCCGGAAATGTGGTGGAATATGGGAACACATCTCGAATGTTTTCACAACCCAAAGATAAACGTACCGAAGACTATATTACAGGGCGGTTTGGATAGGCATGATAAGTAAACGCAGATTTACAAATACTATATTACTGTTGCTCATACTATCGGTGTTGACCTCATGCGTTAGGAGCAATACAGGTAAAACGGTCATTGTTGCCGGTTCAACCTCGGTACAACCCTATGCCGAAATACTGTCGGAACGATATAAGGCGATACTGCCTGATGTACATGTCGAAATTCAAGGTGGCGGTTCATCTGCCGGAATAACGGCAGCAATGAGTTCTGCAGCGGATATAGGCATGTCCTCACGTGCATTGAAAGAGAGTGAAGATGGTCTATGGTATATAGAGATTGCTAAGGATGGACTAGCAATGGTAGTTCATCCCGATAATCCTATATCCAACCTGAAACTCAAAGAGATTGAGATGATATACTCCGGGATCATAACCAACTGGAGTGATGTAGGTGGCAATGATGCCAACATACATATCATAACTAGAGAGGAAGGTTCAGGCACTCGGAGTGCGTTTGAGGAGTTGGTAATGGATGGGGTTGATATCAACCCCAAGGCGATTGTACAAGATTCTAACGGTGCGGTGAGACAGTTAGTCTCTAGTGATAAGAATGCTATTGGATATATATCGCTAGGTCTAGTTGATGAGA
>WRIP01000028.1 GCA_009782665.1 Oscillospiraceae bacterium | reverse complement strand
CAGTATTTTCTTCATTAAAAACTCTCCTTAAACATTTTTTACATCACAAATGATGTTATTTATACCTAGATTATGATATCCTATTCATTAATAGTTTGCAATCTTTATGCTTTTAGTAATGTAATAGAAAATAGGGTATATTTATTGTATATTTTGCCTATACAAAACGCTTACAGAAATGAGCAGAGGAGAGGTTTATGGAGTTAAGTAGATCCCAAAAACTCTGGATACTATTCAAGTCTTTCTTTATGGCAGGCACTTTTACCTTTACCGGTGGTCTGGCAATGGTACCAGTCATACAAAAGGACTTAGTAGAAAAGCACCAACTTATAGATAATGATCAATTTCTTGAGTATGTGGCATTATCGCAGTCACTGCCGGGTGTTATAGCAGTCAACTGTGCTAGTTACATCGGAAAACACGTCGCAGGTGGAATGGGTATGTTTGTGGCAAGCATCGGTGCAACAATTTCTGCTTTTTTCATTATGCTCGCTGCCACAATTGCTATCCAATTTGTTCCGAAAGAAGGACCTGCAGTCGGCGCAATGAACTGCATACATGCCGCTTCCGGAGCATTAATACTAGCAGCAGCGTTTACACTAGGAGCACATAACCTCAAGACAGCGTTTGCCATAATACTTATGCTCGCAGCCTTTACCTCTGTCTTTATACTAAAAATCAGCACACCCTTTGTTGTTATTGGTGCAGGTCTTGCTGGATATATCTATCAGTTAGTAATCAAGAAGAAGGGAGATAAAAGCGAATGAGTGCTGAGTTATTACATCTTTTTACTATACTATACACATTCTTCAAAATAGGATTACTCGGTTTCGGCGGTGGTTATGCGATGATGTCAATGATTATTGCCGAAGGAGAAAAGCTGAACGTTACTATGACCCAGATGGCAGATCTGAGTGCACTGGATTTAGTTGTTCCTGGTCCTATAGCCATAAATTCTGCTACCTATGTAGGCTATTTGAGCGGTGGTTTTTGGGGTTCTTTTATAGCGACAATAGGGGTCTGTCTACCGTCTTTCATATTAGTGCTCTTAGTTATGTTTTTCATCAATAAATTTCGACAGAGCAACATGATAAATGGAATATTACTAGGTATCAAACCTGCAGCAGTTGGACTGATAGTTTCTGCTGCATTGATGCTAGCAAAAGACGCTATAATCATGTCGGAAGCCGCGTTTTCAACAGTTATGATAGGCTCGGTTGGTCATATCTCTATTCTCATGCTTGTCATTTTTTTGGCAACTGCCATTCTTAATATTAAGTTTGATGTCAATCCGATACTATTGACAGTCATAGCCGGTATTATCGGTGCTTTTGTAGGATATAAGTAAAATAGGAGTTTTTTATGGAGAAGTTAATTGAGAAATACCTAAAAATGGCAACAGATATGAATGTAACAAATGCGGTTGCAGTCGGTGTTGATGAGATAGTATTTGACGGACGTACGCTTCTGAAGTGTATGTTCGGGTGTTCAAGTTGGGGTAAAGG
The DNA here is from genome assembly GCA_009782665.1 of Oscillospiraceae bacterium. GTDB lineage: Bacteria > Bacillota > Clostridia > Oscillospirales > Ruminococcaceae > WRIP01. The sequence continues at coordinate 9,269 of WRIP01000028.1, read as the reverse complement.
ATGTACCTGTCCCTCTAAACCGGGTTTTCCGTCTTCTGATGAGCTTGAGATTCTGCTAAAGAAGTATACTTCGGTTATTATCATTCATTCCACAGACAAGAAGATCTCACAGGATGTATCGTTTGAGCTGGAGAGAGAAGCCTTTTTAGATGGTGATGCACTGGCTTTCTCCATGTCTGACTGCGCCATATGTGATGATTGTGCAGGTTATACTGGTGAAGAATGCAGAAATGTTCGAAAAGCACGTCCCTCATTCCATAGCGTAGGAATCGACATATTTTCAACAGTAAAGAAGCTCGGGCTACCACTGGAAACTCTACGCAACCGTGACGATATGCAGAATTGGTACTCAGCCGTCTGGTTGAATAGCTAACAAAGGAGACTAGGATTATGGAAAAGATTGAATACACAATCTGTCCGATAACAATCGAAAACTTAGATAGTGTAAACCAGGATTGTTGGCAAAGTAGAGAGGCTCAGTTAACACTACTCAAGCAACAAGAAATACTCGGATTTGGAGCTTGGGTTGGTTCAATTTGTATCGGTTCATTACACTGCTACAGAGTAACTCTTCCGGTATGGGATGACACATTGTTTCCTGAGTATGGTAGGAAAAAACTCACAGATTGGCCTTTAGGGTGGCCGTTAATAGCTGCAAAAGAAAAGAATCTGCTGTTCCAAGGTCCAGTGTGGGGTCATTCATGCTTTCATGTAGGTAGACTTCTCGATACTCATCATTCAACCAGTGAATATATCGGTAAAGGAATCGGAAAAGCACTGCTGATCGCTTCAATTAATTGGGCTAAAACACATGAGTACTCTGCTATTATTGCAATCGGTGGTTCAAAGACTGTATTTGAATACAACCCGGTAATGGGTTGTTTACCTTGGACTAGCTATCTGAACAACGGGTTTAGTGTTAAGGCAATTGAAGAAGAAGGGAAAAATCCGCCTTGGTGGATTAAGGAATGGGATAACAAAATAATTAACGAACAGATAGATGATGTGCTTGCTGTAGAAGACGACTATAATTCTATATGCGCAAGACTAATGGTTCTTGATTTCGATAACACACAGTCGGAATAAACCAGAATCGCAGATAAGCCCACAACTAACTCACCATTCTTAGTTATCTCTATACGATATAATCATAAACACAATTTTCATGCCAACAACTAATGGGAACAGCTCCATATAACGGTGGTATGAAGGTGGCGCCGAAATGAACACCTTGTATCTGCAGTCAGTTAATGGCTGTGGTTTTTTTTATCGATTACTATTCGATGCAGTATGATTCAAGGCGAGTGTCAGCTTGGCAGTAACTGCTACCAAGCTGACACCTCAACTACTTTGTCAGCATAGTAGAAGAAGAAAGATGTAAGAGATAGCAATTGATACGTCTTCATATTACGTCAACTACATCTAAACAATGTCAGTCTTAAAACATTTGAAATTATCTATATCAATACTTGACCTGTCTATAGCTTTATATACAAGAGAAATATAGTATCTTAATTTTGCATATACTAATACGAAAGGATGTGACTTCAATGGCAAAGGTTTTAATTGTGAGTACATATCGATTGACAATTTACAATACTCATCGAGTGGTTAACTCTACACTCATTCCAGATTAATGATTAAGGAGGCAATCTCACTTAAAAGCAGACAATAATCGAAAGAAACTCATAAAAACGCATGTGAGATGACGAAAATACTCATAAAAACGCAGATGAGATGCTGAAATAACCCATAAAAACGCATATGGGATGCTGAAATTACTCATAAAAACGCAGATGAGTTGCTAAAAAAACCTCATAAAAACGCAGTGTTTACATTGAAACATATTTGCGTTAAGGGTATAATACTATATATTTACAGTCAAAATGCATGTGGTGGTGATAGTGTATGTATAGAAAAGTGTTTGAAGAGCTCATAGCTTGGAAAGATAGCCCACGTCGAAAACCTCTAGTCATTAAAGGTACAAGACAAGTTGGGAAAACTTGGCTGATGCTTGAGCTGGCAAAGACTGCCTATAATGATTTTGTATATGTAAGTTTTGATAGTGATAGTAATGCTGTAGAATTGTTTAACGAAACAAAAGACCCAAAACTCATAATTGAGAGACTCTCATTTTTATATAATAAGGTTATCCTGCCTGAAGAGACCCTTATAATTTTAGACGAAATCCAAGAATGTCCAAGTGCTCTTGGATGTCTTAAGTATTTTAACGAACAAGCAAACCAGTACCACATAATAACTGCAGGAAGCCTACTAGGAACCTATCTGGCGAACCCAACATCATATCCGGTTGGTAAAGTGAACTTAATAGATGTATATCCATTGACATTTGAAGAGTTTTTAGCAGCGATAGATAATGGTATGTATCTATACTTTTCTAGTATAATGTCTGGTAAAGACTATGTTTCTGCTTTCCATTCAAAAATGATTGAACAGTATAAAAAGTACTTAATCATTGGAGGCATGCCTGAAGCTGTTCAGAGTTGGATAAATAACGCTGACCCAAGAGAAGTTGAAACTATTCAAGGAGAAATAATCAGACTATATGAAAATGACTTTACAAAACATAATGTGAATATCAGTAGTGGGAGAATACTACAGGTTTTTAGAAGTATTGTCCCACAGCTAGCAAAAGTCAATAATGAGAAATTCATGTACTCCGTTGTAGCTAATAGTGCTAGAGCTAAGGATTTTGAAGATGCGATTGAATGGTTAGTATCTAGTGGTATAGTTTACCGAGTTCATAATATATCTAAGGCTGAGTATCCACTTAAAGCATATGAGATACTAAACTATTTTAAGTTATTCATGTTTGATGTAGGTTTACTCAAACATATGGCGGGGCTCACGAATAACTCAATCATGAATTATGATAATTTCCAGTTTAAAGGACAACTCGTTGAGAACTATGCCTTAGAGCAACTTATACCGATTTTCGATAATAAACCCAATTTTTATGCTTATGCGCAACAGCGAGAGATAGACTATATTGTCCAAATAGATGAATACATTGTTCCTATTGAAGTGAAATCCGGTGGTGATAGAAGTGCTGTGAGTTTCAAGAGTTATATTGACAAGTATAATCCTGATATAGCAGTCAGACTCAGTATTCGTGAATATATAAAAAATGGGGCAATAACGAATATCCCATTGTATCTAACCGGAAAGATTATTGAACTATCTTCGATAACTTAGCTTCTCTTCAGATAAGCAGAATATGCCACTGTATATTCATCTAACAGGTAACTCGTAGAGAAATATATTCAATTGCTTGACCTGGTAACACAAATGATATGCTAAGAAATTACGAAAGGTGTTCGTTATGCAGGAAAGACCGATAGATAACAATTATCTTGATTTCATAAATCGACTAAGTGATTCACTTCAATCACATGGGTTGACAACTGCATATATACGAACATATGGATGTCAGCTTAATCTAAGTGACAGTGAAAAAATCAAAGGAATACTCCAGTCAGTCGGCATTGAACCTACTGATAACGAACTCGAAGCGGACATAGTTGTCATTAATACCTGTGCAGTCAGACATACTGCAGAAACCCGGGTGTTCGGACATATAGGTCGACTGAAAGACCGTTTTACCAAACATAAAGATAAATTGCTAATGATAGGTGGTTGTATGGTACAGCAACCTCATATTGTAAAGCAGATAGCAGCCAGTTATCCTTTTGTCGGTATCCTTTTCAGTACCAATAATCTTTCAGCTCTACCAAACCTGATTCTTACAAGACTAATGACCGGTAGGATGACCTTCGATAGTTACCCGGACAGCTACGAAATCGATGAATCGATCCCCTTATCCAGAGAAAAGACATATCGTGCACTTATCCCCATAATGTATGGCTGTAACAACTATTGCACCTACTGCAGCGTACCGTTTGTAAGAGGTCCAGAGCGAAGCCGAAATAGCAGAGATATTTCACGAGAATTCAATCTGGCTATTGAAGACGGATTCAAAGAAATCATGTTGTTGGGTCAAAATGTTAATTCATATAGAAACAACATAAATGATGAAACAAATAACTTTGCAGAGCTTCTGAATGAGCTCTGTAGCAATCCTTCTGATTACCGAGTACGATTCATGACCTCTCATCCCAAGGATGCTGGTATTCCACTGTTTGAGACTATTGGAGCACATCATCAAATCAGTCGTACCATTCATCTTCCTCTTCAAAGTGGGAGCGACAACATACTCAGTGCGATGAATCGAAAGTATACATCGGCTAAATATCTTGAACGGATTAATGAAGCCAGAGCAATAATTCCAGCGGTAAACTTCACCAGTGATATAATAATCGGGTTTCCCGGAGAAACCGAAGCGGATTTCAACGCAACACTAGAATTGGTTAGGACAGTAAAATTCTATTCACTCTTCATATTTATTTATTCAAAACGTGAAGGTACTAAAGCTGCCTTACTCGAGGATGATACCCCATACCAAGTAAAGGTCAGACGACTGATGGAACTAACCGAGATACAGAACGAGATTTCACTTGAATATGACAGAGCACTAATAGGAAGCGAACAAAAAGCTATTGCTACTAACCAGAAAGACGAATCACAAACCGAACTCCGCCTTGATAATAATTCGGTCATAACGGTGGATGGTCTACATAGAGTCGGCGATTTTCATATAGTGATCCCGACAGCAATCGAAAATCGAAGACTAATAGGCGAGATAAAACAATAAAGAGGATAAGTATTTGAGTATGTTACTCCCGATAAATCTGGCAGGTATTACGCCGATGATGCGCCAGTATATTGAGGTCAAAAGAGAGCATCAAGACTCGATACTCTTCTATCGACTCGGGGATTTTTATGAGATGTTTTTTGATGATGCTGTTACTGCATCAGGTGAACTTGACCTAGTATTGACCGGGCGAGAATGTGGGCTAAAAGAGAAGGCTCCGATGTGCGGTATCCCTTATCATAGTAGTGAAGGATATATTGCACGTCTTATAAAAAAAGGATACAAAGTAGCTATCTGCGAACAGGTAGAGGATCCGGCTTTGGCAAAGGGTTTAGTCAAGCGGGAGGTAATACAGGTGGTTACTCCCGGTACGGTCATAGACAGTAGTATGCTCAGCGAAGAGACAAATAACTATATCGCTTCACTCTATCTTTCAAAAAAATCTTTCGGACTCTGCTTTTTGGACGTCACAACCGGTAGTATCTCGATGACACATGCCAAAAGTGATGTCGATACCATAATGACTGAGTTAGCCCGGTTTTCTCCCAAAGAGGTATTGATGAATGAAGCTGCATTCACCAACCAGGCACTTAAGAGATTTGCCGAAAAGAACATCGCGGCACTGGTTGAACAGATATTCGAAGGGTACTTTACAATTGAAACAACTAAACAAATACTAGAACAACTGCCGTTCGAGACTGTATCTACTACAGACGGTCCCGTTCACGACGGTCATATTGCGCTTTGTGGATTGATGAAATACTTGAATAAGACCCACTATGGAGCTATCTCAAGACTGATTGAAATCAATGAGTATAGGTGCGAAGAATATCTGTCGATACCACCCGAGAGTCGCAGAAGTCTCGAACTTACCGAAACACTTCGGAGTAATCAAAAACAAGGCAGTCTGTTATGGGTAATAGACAAGACAACCAACTCGATGGGTAAACGTTTAATCAAGAGTTTCTTGGAAAAACCTTTAACTGATCCTTCACTCATAAATGAACGTCTTGATTCGACTGAACAACTCTATAGCGATAACGTAATGCTGCTAAAGCTTCGGGATTCACTGGCTAAAATCAGTGATATTGAGCGGTTAATGACACGGGTCATCTATAGGAGTTGTAGTCCGAGGGATCTGCTTGCACTCTCGGATTCTATTAAAGAGATAGCCAAGGTCAAAGAGATAGGTAGTCAGATGACCATCTCATCTCGACTCTTAGTGGATGCATTCGAATCACTAGACATACTGTCTGACCTTGAAGCAAGAATTGATTCAACTATCGTCGAATTACCTCCAGCCACACTTAAAGATGGTGGATATATAAAAGAAAGCTGCCATGCGGAGATAGGTGAACTCAGAGAAATACTACATAATAGCAAAAACTATCTGCTAAGGATGGAAAACGAGATTAAGGAACAGACCGGTATTAGAACACTGAAGGTGGGATACAATCGGGTGTTCGGTTACTATATTGAGGTTACTAACTCCAGCAAAGACTTAGTACCGTTACATTTTGTCAGAAAGCAAACGTTAGTCAACAGTGAGCGATATATAACCGAAGAGCTTAAAGATCTCGAAAGTCGTATTCTCGGTGCAAACGAGCGATTGAACCTGCTAGAGCGAGAGATATTCGAAGAACTCAGAGTTGAAGTGGAAAGAAACCTGATGCGTATCCAACGCAATGCCGACAGTATCTCACTACTAGATGTCTTAGGGTGTTTTGCCACCCTTGCTATCGAGAACAACTATGCCAGACCGACCGTAGATGAAAGTGGGGTAATTTACATAAAGAGTGGTAGACACCCTGTTGTGGAACAGCTCAATCGAGTAAATGAACTGTTTGTCCCGAACGATACCTATCTCGATACCCGTGAGAATTTGGTGAACATCATAACCGGTCCAAATATGTCGGGTAAATCCACATATATGAGACAGACTGCACTCATAGTTATTCTGGCTCAGATGGGATGTTTTGTACCTGCCAGAGAAGCACAAATAGGGGTTGTTGATGCTATATTTACTAGGATCGGAGCCTCTGATGATATCTTCAGCGGAGACTCTACCTTTATGATCGAGATGAAAGAGATATCACATATCTTTGCTAAAGCAACAAAAAAGAGTCTTTTGATTCTGGATGAGGTCGGACGAGGCACCTCTACATACGACGGAATGAGTATAGCAAGAGCGGTAATAGAGGCTATAGCATCTACGAAGGGTCTGGGTGCTAAAACTATGTTTGCAACCCATTACCATGAGCTAACCATCCTTGATTCGCTTTTTGCAAATATTAAGAATTACAATATCGCTGCAAGAAAACGTGATGATGAGATTGTTTTCTTAAGGCGAATCGTTCACGGACCATCGGATGACAGTTACGGTATTGAGGTAGCTAAACTAGCTGGAGTACCCGACTCAGTCATTGAAAGAGCTAAGGAAGTACTGCTTGAGATTGAGATGAATAAAGGTTATACGCCGGTCATAAAGAAAGATGACGGTAGTTCAGCAAGTGAACATGAATATATTATGCAGAAACTAAAGGTCACCAACCCCGAGAATCTCACACCGATAGAAGCGATGTATCTGCTCAATGAACTTGCAACACTTGCGAGGAAGAAGGGAGAATAGAGTTATGGCAATAGAGATTCTGTCTCGTGATTTGTCTGAGAAGATTGCAGCAGGTGAAGTGGTTGACCGACCGGCTTCAGTTGTAAAGGAATTGGTTGAGAATTCCATCGATGCAGACGCTTCGATTATTGAGGTGGAGATAGTTTCCAATGGTTTAGCAAGTATTCGAATCACCGATAACGGAAAAGGTATACCGGAAGGGGATATTGAGAAAGCATTCCTAAGACATGCCACTAGTAAGGTGAGTAAAGAAGAAGACCTTTACAGCATAAAAACACTCGGGTTTAGAGGTGAGGCGTTAGCTGCCATATCTGCTGTTTCAAGAGTAAAGATGATTTCTCGCACCCAAGAGCAGCAAACAGCCGTTTGCTATATGATTGAAGGGGGAGAAGAGGTATCATATGAATCGGTAGGTGCTGATTTTGGGACAACCATCATGGTTAAAGAGCTTTTCTATAACACACCTGCTCGTTTGAAGTTTCTAAAAAAGGATGTTTCAGAAGGAAATGCAGTTCAGACTCTAATGCAACAACTTGCTTTATCTCATCCTCTGATTTCCTTCAAGTTCATCAGGGACAATAAGACTGTCTTCACAACACCAAAAGATGCAAATCTATTATCTGCAGCCTATGCAGTACTTCCGCGTGAGATTGCTTCTAACTTGATGCCACTAGCAACCGGTGAAGGCAGCTATGCAGTTAGTGTAGATGGATATATAGGAAGACCAGAGATTTCACGAAAGAGTCGTGCTTTTCAATATGTCTTTGTCAATAACCGATATGTGAAATCCGCTACCGTTATTGCAGCCGTTGAACAAGCCTATCGCAGTATGAATCTGTCGGGAGGTTTTCCAGTATTCATCATAAATATCACCATGCCTTTTGAGTTGGTAGATGTCAACGTACATCCAGCTAAGACCGAAGTACGCTTTGCAAATGAACAGGAGATATTCTCATCGGTGCATCGCAGTGTCATGATTGCTCTTGGCAGTTTGTCGGATAATGTCAAACCTAACACCGGTATCTGGCCGGATCTCAGTAAGCGAACTCCACAGCCATCCGAGAGACAAGAAGCTGCTAGAAATAGTAATACTCATAATTTCATGAGTGATAAATTCATGCTGTCAGGTAATATACCTTTACAGCAAAAATCTGATTCTAATATCAAGTATCAACCGATTACTCCAAAGCCACTTAACTCTTTATCGCATGCAGTAAATCTAACCGCAGCACCTCTTAGCGAAACATCAACTCCCGAACCATTATCACTGCAATTTATCTCAGATATTGCTGGCGAAGCGAGTGAAACGAGCGAAACTATCGGTGATGTTGCTTATCAATTCATCGTAATCGGTGAGCTATTCAATCTATATATTCTAGTTTCTTACCAAGATAGTTTAGTCTTAATTGACAAACATGCCGCTCATGAACGGGTGTTGTTTGAAGCGATTAAAGATATAGATTTATCTGAATCTAAACAGATACTCCTGCTTCCTGAAACAATAACGGTTAGCCCTGAAGAAAAACGAGTATTACTAGAGAATCATACGATACTCGATCAATTAGGGTTTTTGTGCGAAGAGTTCGGAGAACATGAAATTGCAGTTAGAGAGGTTCCAATGTATTTCACAGGTTCCGGAGTAACCGATGCAATACTAGAGATAGCAGAGAAGCTTCTTATTGGAGATGAAGACCCTATGACTAGCAAAGGTCTATGGCTACTCAAATCAGTATCCTGTCGTGCAGCAGTCAAGGGTGGATATATCTCAAGACAGGCCGAACTAGTCGAACTCACCAAAAATATTATGTTTGGAAATATCCCGAAATACTGTCCGCATGGAAGAAATGTATATGTAATGATGTCAAAACAGGAGATAGATAAGCAATTTGGAAGGTGATAGCCAAAAAC